>JAGWYX010000623.1 GCA_018969165.1 Verrucomicrobiota bacterium | reverse complement strand
GGCAACGCCGTCCGGCCCAACGGCACGACGCTGCCCAAGTTGTGGTCGTAATCGGGATCATCACGCAGGTTGCGCTCGACTTGCGTCGGGCCGGGCGCAAAGGTGTTCACCCGAATCCGGTACGGCGCGAGTTCCACCGCCAGTTGCTTTGTCAACGCGTGGATGCCGCCCTTGCTGGTGGCGTAGGCCGCCAGATTTTTGACGCCGAGGGCGGCGCAATTCGAGGAGACATTGATGATGCTTCCGCCGCCCGTCCCCTTCATCCACCGCGCGGCCGCGATGGAACAAAAAAATGTCCCCTTCAGATTCGTATCGAGCACTCGGTCCCACTGTTGTTCAGTGATTTCGAGCAGGTCGGTCCAGCCCGTGATCGCGGCGTTGTTGATCAGCACATCCAGTCGCTTGAACTTCCGTCGGGCGGCGCGGAACATCGATTCGATTTGACCGACCCTTGCCAGATCGGCCCGGAGGACCAGGGCTTGGCGGCCGCGGGCGCGGATTTGGCGCGCCACTGCCTGCGCCCCGGGCGCATCGGATCGGTAGTTGAGAACGACATCGGCGCCTTCGGCCGCGAGGCCCAGCGCCAAGGCGCGTCCGATGCCCTTGCTGGCGCCGGTGATCAACGCCGTCTTGCCTTTTAAGCGCATGGTTTTGCCCGCCATCTCAGCAGGCCGCGCGCCGAAGTAAAGGCATTCGCACGTCCCGCGGGGTCAGATCTCGACATTTGACATCGGCCCACCGGGTTGCCGGCTCCCGTGCCCGGTCTCCGTCGGTCTCTGTGGGAGAGCGGTCGAAGGGGCGGGGCGGTAATTGTCAAATGTCAAGATCTGACCCCGGCGGCCTGTCGCAAGGCCGCGGCCCAGGCCTCGGCCTCGGCCTGCTCGGTGAAACGGTTGCGAAAGCCGTGGACGGCCTGTTCGTCGGCGAATTGGGGACGTTGGCTGAGATGGCGACAGGCCTGGGTCAGCCGGTCCTGCAGGCCAGTTGCGTCCCCGGGACTGAAGAGCCAGACCTGGGGCATTCCGACGCAGAGTTCGGGGATGGCCCCACAGGCCGGGAGGACCGCTGGCAGACCCAGGGCCAGGACGGTCACGACGCTATTCGGGCATCCTTCACCCAAGGAACCCGAGACGTACAGATCGGAGTTCAGGAGGAGCCGGCACAAATCCTCGGCGGTCAGATAACCGGCGTAGGCAAACTCCGGTTGCGACTCCAGTTCTTGGAGTTTGTGGGTCCAGAAGGCGGCTTCGCGGGGATGGACATTGCCCGCCACGGTCAATCGCGCCAGGACACCCATTTTGCGCACGGCCTCGACGGCTTCGATGCACAGGAGGGTGCCCTTCTTGAAGCTATAACCGGTATCCGTGACGAGTTGGAGGACGTGGTCGTGACGAGGGCGCCAGGTGGGATAATCGGGCGGGATCGAGCAGGCATTGTAGATGGTTCGCACAGGCGCGCTGGGCGCGAACGCCAATTGCAGGAAGCGACGTTGCTCCTCGCTGGTCGTGACCACGAGCCGGGCGTGGCGGCAGGAGAACTCCAGGGCGTAGAGGCCTTCCGGGGTTTTGGCGCCGCGGGAGAAATCCGAGCCCCGCACGCAGCAGACGTGAGGCAGGCCCAGGAGGCAACAGACCGTCTGGGCGACAAATCCGCAGGTCGTGGCGAAGAACGACACCACCACGTGCGTCTGGTGGTGGCTGCGGGCCAACTCGCGCTCGAGGGCTGATCGGAGCAACAAGCCATCGAGCCGGAACCGCTCGTCGCGACTGATTCCCACGCCACTGACCACCAGCGGGCTGACCAGGCGCGCCCGGGCAACGCCCAGATCGACGCACTCGCAGCCATCGGCGCACGGGGCCTTGCCAAGTTTATGGCTGTAAATCACGACTTTCTCGGCAACCCGTCGCGCCAGGTAACCAGCGACTCGGCGGACAGATTTTTCCAGGCCACCCACGCGTTCATCGATTGAATCGGCGAAGATGTGGACCACCATACTATTTCGTGCGCTCGGGTTGGTCCGTAGCCACGGCGGCCGGGGGTGGGGCGCGCAGCACCTGGAAGTAGAGGTCAAAATGATTGGCGGGGACTTTCCGGAGATGCCTGACCCCGGCGGCGGCCGGCAGGAACCGAGGCACCACGGCCACTTGCACGAATTGGCGGTCGAGCAGTTTCCTGAGGTGCTCTCCGAATTTGGCCTCAGCGATGAAGAACGGTCTGGTCGGACCCAGTTTTCGGATTTGTTCACTTCTCAGGTTGGGAACTCCCACGAGCGAGACGATGGCGTCAGGCTTGGGCTGTTGGTCCAGGGCGCGCAGGAAATCCCGGTTGTCAAGTCCGCGACCCAGCCCGTAAGCGGCATCGCCCTGCGGCTGGAGGATGAGGATGTGCGCCAGGCGGAGTTGGCGGGATGACCGGAGGGCCTGCCGGAAACCAAGCAACTGCGCCCGGAAGACGGGGAACTGCGCCGGGTCCAGCGTAATCACGCTGACCCGGCCCCGGTTGCCGAGCAATTGGGCGGTCTGTTCGGCCAGGATTCGGCCGACGCGCTCGTGAAAGGCCAGTCCGCCATCAGGGAGGCTACTGTAAGAGAGAAGCCAACTCGCCGACGCGGCGATGACCAACACGGAGCCGGTCCCCGCCAGAACCTGTTTTGCCCGTGGACTCATGCGCGGCGGGGGAGGGTTGCTCAGACTGGCCGCCGCTCAATACCGCCAGCGAATCTCGGAGTCATTGGTGCTGGCAAGGCTGGGGATCCGAGCGGTCACATAAGAGCGGACGCTGCCGTCAAAAAACGCCAGGTTCGTGCGTGTGGCGCGCCGGTGGCGGGCATTGACTCGCGCGTCGTAGCCATTGAGGATCCAGAACCCGTCCAGCACGGCCGGCATGCTCGAACTGGAGGCGGCCACCGAGCTGAGCTTGTTCTGGACGATGACCCCCCGGTCGTCGGGAATACGCACGAAGGGGTACCGCTCGGGGCGGCCGGTGGACCCATTGATGCCGTACCAGCAGTGTACATAAGCTTTCCCGCCGTTGCTCCGGGAAAGGTACGGACGCGCGCGCGCCCCCTCGGGATCGGATCGGGACACCGGCACGAAGGTCGCCACCTGCGGCAAGCCCGAGGGGCAACGGAAGACCGAGGGTCCACTGGCCGGGTGATCGTAGCGCGTCGCTACGGGAGCGCTCAGGTAGCGCGTGTGGACCAGGATCGCGGGCCAGCCATCCTGGTAGGGCGCGCCGTTGGCGCGATCGTATTCGGCTGGCACCAGGTAGTCTCGATTGTCGCTCGCGTACAGGTGCAGCGCCACGGTGATTTGTTTCAGGTTGTTCATGCACTGAACGGCGCGGGCCTGGTCTTGGGCGCCGGCCAGGGCCGGCAGCAGCAGAGCGGCCAGGACGGAGAGGATGGCAATGACGACCAGC
>JAGWYX010000622.1 GCA_018969165.1 Verrucomicrobiota bacterium | reverse complement strand
CGGTCGTGTCCACCGACGTCGCTTTGACGAAGATCAACTGCGCCTGGTAAACCTGGCCCGCCTGCAGCCGACCCGCCGGGATCACCACCGACGTCGCCGTGCCATTCAACCCGCCCGGACTGCCGGGATCGCCGGTGCTGAACACGTCGTTGCCTGCCGCATCCTGAATGATCAGGCTGATGGAATCGCTCACGCTCCCCCCCGCAAACGCGCCCCAGCTCACCGTGAAATCAGCCCCGGCGTTGATCGCCTGGCCGGCGCTGTAGTTGCTGATCTGCGGCGTCGTCGGATACAAGTCGCCCGCCAGATTCAACGGAATTGTTTTGATGCCGTCATGAACGGTGTTGAACGTGACCGTGTAAGTGCCGTCCGGGTCGGCGCTGTCCAGGCCGCTCTGACTGGCATAAGCCTCAACCAGCTTCAGGCTGTCCCCGTCCGCGGTCAATGGCTTGGCCGCCCCGTTGTTGGGCAGTTGCACGCTGCCGCTCGCCGCGCTGGTGGTGCTCAGGTTCGCGCCCGCGCGAAACACGTAGGGCGCCGCCCCTTCCAATCCCGGCGCCCCCGCGCCGGTTTGGATGAACATTTGGCCCTTGGCCACGCGAAACGCCGTCACGTCCGGCCCACTTGCAGCGCCGGCTCCGGTGACCAGCGTCAGGCTGGTCCGAGCCGCGAACAGCACCACGCCGATCGCACCCGGATAAGAGGCTTGGTCGAAGCTGGTTATTTTGTCGAACGTCAGGTTGACCTGGTAGCTACGATTGGTGGTCAATGTCCCGGCCGGGATGACAACGCTGACGGCGGTGCCGTTCAGCACGCCAGGACTGCCGGGGTACGGCGTCGAGAAGACCGTCTGGAACGTGGTCGCGTCATCCACTTCGACCTCGATCAGATCATTGGTGGTGCCCCCGCTGAAACTGCCCCAGGTCAAGGTGAAGTCCGCGGCGGCGTTGACGGCTTGCGCCGCCCCAAAATTGCTCACTACCGGTGCGGCGGGGAAGTTGTCCGGCGGCAGGGCCAGGCTCAGCGCGTTCTTTAAACCGTCGTGGGCCGTGCTGATGGCATAGACGTAGCTGCCGGCGGTGAAAGCGGTGTCGAGCGCGGCGGCCGTCGCGAAGTTCGATTTGAATTGGAACTGGGTGCTGCCGGTCTGGCTCGACAAGGTCTCCACAGCCCCGCCGGGAACCTGAAGAGTGGCGCTGTTGACGGCGCCCAGGCTGGTGGCGATGACATCGGCCTCGAACCGGTAGGGTGTGCTGCCGTTGAGCCCCGGCGTGCCTGAGCCTGTCTGCGTATAGGCCGCCCGCTTCTGCACCAGGTAGAACTGGACATCCGCCGCCCGCGTGTGGGTCGGAAATAGAAGGTCAATGCCGCCACACAGGATCAGCGACAACAGGCGAAAGGGAGACACGCATTTCATGATCGACCTCGAGGGTTGGAACGCAATTTGAAGCGTTCCGATGGATTTGACTAAATTTTTTAAAGCCAGAACATTAGCGGAACGCTCCACAAAAACAAGCTGATTGTCGCGCCTTGCCCCGCTTCGGACGCCGCTCCGCAGTGCCAATCTCGCTCGAGTCTCAGCCAATTCCACGGAACGCCCGGCTCCCGATGCTCCCCTCGCCACCACGCGCCCGGACTCGATCCGGACTCAAACCTCGCGTCCAGGGTCGGCCGATGGTCCCGACTCGCCACCTGGCCGGGCAAAGGGGTTCGTCGGGCTGGCATTCGTCGGCGCCAGCCTTGGCAACCGTAGTGTCGCGAGCAACGCGTACAACCACCCTGGGACCAGGTGTAGCGCGAATAGCAAGACCAGCCCGGCGGCATTCAAATGTTGCAGGCCATACAACAGGATCGCCACCGTCAGCAGGATTGCCCCTGGCATTTGCCCCGCCACGGCCAATCGCCAACAACCCCCGCGTGCCACCTGCCGGTCCAGCAAGAACGCCATCCCTCGCACCGGCACGGCATAGACCAGACCCAGCACGGTCCAGGTCAGCACCAGGGCCAGCACGGTCCCAACGCTCAACAGCGCCAGTAGCACCGGCCGCCAGGCGCCCCACCACGGATCCAGTTCCAACCGGTTGAACGGGATGCGCCCAAAGGCCGGATAAGGGACCCGCAGACAGCCGAACAATGAGCAGCCCCGCAGACCGCGGCCGCTGAAGGTCCATTGCACGTCCGCCGTCTGGCCCAGTCGATTGCCCCCTTGCACATCCACGACGATCGACAAGAACGGATTGCCCGCCAGCGCCACCGGCGAGGCCTGCGGCCAATCCAACCGCCCCTGGCGGACCGCCCCTTGGTCGGGCAACCGCTCGATCGCCCGCGCGATGACCGGCACCCACGCGGTGGCGACGAACCAAACTACGCTGACGGCGGCGAGCGCGGCCACGAGAAACTCCACCGCCAGCAACCGACCCCATCGGGCGCGCGCAAAAGCGGCCACCCCGCCCGTTGTGAACGGCTGCCAGGCCGGCGCCGTGGTTTCTATCCTCGCGCTCATGTCGGTGGCACGACCGTCAGCCCGAATCCCTGGCGGTCACCAGGAGTCTTTGACGCGCACCCTGGGACCGTCACCTGGGCAGGGCGGCGCCGTCCCGGCGCGCCGTGGTCCAATTCGCCCGCGGCGCGGCCGGGGGCCGCGGCCCTGCCCATGCGCGGTTCATGGACAGGACACGGACCGCGAAGCCAAGGCCAAATCCGGACTGGATTGCAGCGAGGTTCAGGCGGCAACGAAGCTAGGCTTGGGCTGACCATCATAGATGAGCCACTCAAGGGACCGACGCCGACCGGCACATCTCCTGAGTATGGCCGGGAGCTTGCCGATTGTAAACGGGCGCTGGACCGGCCCGGCGGTCCATGTGTGCGGCCGCAGGCCTGACACCGACGCAGGCCCCGGCTCGCGAACTGGTCGCCCCGCCGAACAAGCCGCGCCAAGCCACCCGGTGACGGAGGTCACTAAAAAAAGTGTCGCGTCCGGGCCGGGTTTGGGTTAATCCACGTGGCCGAGGTTGGGCAGCCCTTGCTCTGCCAACCGAGTTGCAGCATGAAATCTTGCGTCTTGATTCTGGCCCTTTTGTTGGCCGCGAGCCCAGCCCTCCGGGCACAAATGGATGTGGAGGACATCAACGGCGTCGCGGTGATCGTCAACGAGGTCGTGATTACTTATGCCGACGTGATCAGCGATCTGGCCGAAGATGTGCGTCGGCTGGCCAACCTCTACGGCAACCAGCCGGACGTTTACCGACAGCAGGTCGCCGCCGCCCGCAAGGACCGCATCGAGCAACTCGTCGAAAACCAGCTCATCCTCCACGAGTTCGAGACCGCCGGCTATGTCCTGCCGGAGAGCTACATCGAGGAGCGCGTCCAGGCCCGCATCAAGGAACAGTTCGGCGACCGGGCGACGATGACCAAGAGCCT
>JAGWYX010000621.1 GCA_018969165.1 Verrucomicrobiota bacterium | reverse complement strand
CAGGACGGACGTGCCGCCGAAGCGTATCAGTTCGTCCGAGGCGACGCCGAGGGCGGGGTTGGCGGTGATGCCGCTGTTGCCGTCCGAGCCGCCGCAGTTCTCGGCCAGGACCAATTTGCTGACCGGTTGGGGGGTGCGGCGCAGGGCATTGGCGATTGGGAGCAGCCGCGTCACCGCGGCCACGCCGGCCTCGACGGTCTTGCGGACGCCGCCGGTGCCCTGGATGGTCAGAAATGTCGGGGCGGCCTCGCCGGGTCGGAGTTGATCGAGATTGAAATCCTGGCGGAGGAACTGCACCTGGTTGACCTCGCAACCCAGGCCGATCATGACGTAACCGCTGATGTTCGGATGTCGGGCGATGCCGGCCAGCACGCGTTGCAGGAGTTGGTAGGGTTCGCCCAGGGGGATGGCACAGCCACCCTTGTGCGTAAAGGCGATCACGCCGTCCACGTTGGGAAAGTCTCGCCGGAGGTCCGCGGTCCGGAACCGGTCCCGGACGTAGTGGGAGACCGAGGCCGAGCAATTCACGCTGGAGATGACGGCGAGGTAATTGCGCGTGCCGACCCGGCCGTCCGGGCGTGGGTAACCCTGGAAGTGCCGCATTTGCTCCGGAGGATAGAAATCGACAGGTCGCGCGTCCGCGCAAAACTCGTAGTCGCGGTGGTAATCTCGCATCGCCACGTTGTGCGTGTGGACGTGGTCGCCCGGGTCGATGGCGCCCTTGGCGAAGCCGATAATCTGGCCGTACTTTCTGATCGGCGCGCCGTCGGCGACCGCGCGGAGGGCGATCTTGTGTCCAGCCGGAATGTCGCGGTGGGCGGGAAGCCGCAGCCCGGGCGCGGTCAACTCCGCCCCGGTCTTGACGGGGCGTCGGAGGACGGCGACATCGTCGGTGGCGTGCAATCGCAGGGCGAAATCGTCGAACTTGAGCATGATGACGGCAAACTAGCAGGCTCGGGGCGGGTTGCAAGCCGCGGAGGAATGGAGAGGCGCGCGGAGGGAACGAACGAAGGCGAAGTCGGATCGCAGGTGCATGGTGAAGGTGACATCAGGTCTGAGGCGACGCCTCGCTGGAACCCGTTCTCATGCGGGTCCCTGGGCGGGATTGGCGGATGATGGCCGCGGTGGAAAGCTGTACCGAGGGAGATTATCTCGCCAGGGTTTTGGCGAAGCGCTCGAGTCGATCCAATCCTTTCTCGATGTTGGCCATGCTGGTGGCGTAGCTGATGCGGAGGTAATCATCGGCGCCGAACGCAATGCCCGGGACGGCCGCCACCTTCTCCTGTTCAAGCAATTGGGCGCAGAACTCCGTCGATTTCAGGCCGAGTTTCGAGATGTTCGGGAACAGGTAAAACGCGCCTTTGGCATTGACACAGGAGATCCCCGGGATGGAGTTCAACTTGGCATGGGCGTAGGCGCGGCGTCGGGCGTATTCGGCGAGCCAGGAATGAAGGTGGTCCTGCGGCCCGGTGAGGGCGGCGACGGCGCCTTTTTGGGCGAAGGAGGTCGGGTTGCTGGTGCTGTGGCTCTGGATGGCGTCGATGGCCTTGGCGATCGGGGGAGGGGCGGCGAGGTAGCCCAGGCGCCAGCCGGTCATCGAGTAGGCCTTGGCGAAGCCATGCACGAGGATGGTGTGCTCAGAGTGTGCCTGGGAAAGACTCGCGACGCTGACGTGCTCGGAGCCGTCATAGACGAGCTTTTCATAGATCTCGTCGCTCATGATGAGCACGCCGGCCTCGACGCAAATGTCGCCGAGGGCCTTGATTTCGTCGCGGGTGTAAAGCGAGCCGGTGGGATTGCTCGGCGAGTTCAGGATGAACAATCGCGTGCGCGGGGTGATCGCGGCACGGAGTTGCGCGGGCGCTACCTTGAACTCGGTTCGGTCGGTGGTTGGCAGGATGACGGGTTTGGCCCCGGCGAGTTTGACCATCTCGGGATAACTCAACCAAAAAGGAGCCGGGATGATGACCTCGTCGCGGCTTTGGCAAGTGGCGATGATGGTGTTGTAGCAGGAATGCTTGCCGCCGCAGGAGACGATGACCTGCGAAGGTTTGTAAGCCAGGCCATTGTCCCGTTGCAGTTTGTCGGCGATGGCCTGACGCAACTCGGGGATGCCGCTGCTCGGGGTGTATTTGGTGAACCCGGCGGCCAGCGCGGCGGCGGCGGCGTCCTTGATATGCTGGGGGGTATCAAAGTCCGGTTCGCCGGCGCCGAACCCGACGACATCCAGGCCGTCGGCCTTCATCTGCTTGGCCTTGGCGTCGATGGCCAGGGTCAAGGAGGGCGAGAGCGAGGCGGCACGTTTTGAAATCTTGTAGGTCATAACCGGCGGGAAGCTTTAGCGGCCAAGGCAAGCGAGCGCAAGCGGGAATTGCCGGGACGCCCACTGCCCCGCTGCCGGTTCCGCGCCGGGCCGGAGGCCGGCGCTGCGACGTGTGAGCCTCGCTGGGGGTCAGGCGGGCCGGATCCTACGGCCTGCCGGCTGGGTTGTAGGTCAGCAGGTCCAGCAGGTTCAATCCGTGTGAGGTCAGCTCCCAACGTCCGCCGCGCTGAGCCACGAAATGACGGGCGGGGTTCTTCCGCTCCTCGGCCGCATTGACCCAGAGGAGTTGAAATCGGGCGCGGCCTTTGAGTTGAGCCGCCGACTGCGGGACCAGGCGGAGCGGGACGCCGTTGTAATCCAGATCGATCTGGTAACCGGCGATGCCGTCTCGCGCGGCGGCGGGATTCGGTTCGACGAGCGCCGGGTAGCGCTTCAGGAACGGAAAACTGGTGGCACGAATCCGGACGCGGCAGAGGCAGGCCTCGTGGCGGATGAAATCCAGCAGGCTGAACGCAGGGCCTTGCTGGCGCTCGGCCAGCAGGATGCGACGCGGGTCCAGGCCCATGAGGTTTTGGCCGTTCCACAGGCCATGGTCGTTGCGCTCGCCGGGGAAGGCGGTTTTGTACCAGCGCGGGAAGTAATCGTTGTAGAAGACATTCAATTCAAAGTGAACGTGCGCGCGGTCTTTGGAGATGATTTCACGGGTGTTGGCGGTGCGGCCCATCGTCGCGATGACCTCGCCCTGGCGAACCGGTTGACCGGCGCGCAGGCCTTCGCGAACGCGACTGAGGTGGGCGTAAAGGGAATCGATTTCCAAGCCCTCGACCTGGTGCCGCACGACGATGTAATTGCCGTAGTTGGAAAGCGAAGGCCGGGTATTGACGTACGCCACCACGCCGTCGGCGGTCGCCATCACCGGATCGATCGGTTCGCCCCGCGCGTCGCGCTGGAGACACCGGATATCGATGCCCTCGTGCATTTGTTGGCCGTCGGAGCGGACACAGCCGAAGGTGCCGCTGGTCCACGGCTTGCCAGCGGTGCCGGCGAAGAACTTTTCCTCGGCGCCCGGGACGTAGAGATTTCGATTGGCAGTGGGGAGTT
>JAGWYX010000620.1 GCA_018969165.1 Verrucomicrobiota bacterium | reverse complement strand
GCCCTCAGTCCG
Source organism: Verrucomicrobiota bacterium (assembly GCA_018969165.1). Taxonomy (GTDB): domain Bacteria; phylum Verrucomicrobiota; class Verrucomicrobiia; order Limisphaerales; family JAGWYX01; genus JAGWYX01. The sequence goes on along the minus strand of JAGWYX010000620.1, from coordinate 3,413 downwards.
CGGCCGGCACGAGCGCATTGCCCAGCGGCCCGCGGTCCTCGCCCGAGTCGTCCACCACGCGGACGCTGACGCGAGTGGTGTCCTGGGGCAAGGGAAGTTCGCGATTCAATCGAAAAACCTGGCCGGGCTGCACCGCGCCCAGGTTCGCGCGCGCCAGGAGTCTGCCGTCGCGCCCGCGGAACGCCGCTTCGGCGTGCCCGGAGAAGAAAACGCCGAATACGCCCGCCAGTCGCGCCTGGGCCTGGTGGACGGCGCAGGTGAGCCGCTGGCTGATCGCGCCGGCGGAGGTCACTTCAATGACCGGCTTGGGACAGCGCGTGGCGAACCAATCGATTTGGAAATGGTATTCTTCGCCGGGTTGCAGCGTGACCAGCGGGCTGAGGATTTCCGTCTCCATCAGGTAAGGCGTCTGCGTCGGATCAGCGGCGTTGGTAATCGCGCTGCCGTTGAGGATGTATTCGCCAGCGCCGTTGAGCCAGAACTCGACCGACGCGTCGTCGGGATAGGCCACCTGCGGCACAAAGGCGAACCGCGCCACGAAACAATGATCGCTCTGCCCGTTGACCACCGCCAGCCAGCCGCCGTCGGAGTCCAGCCCGACTTTGCCAACGCGATCGACGTAATGGACGCGCAACAGGTCATTGGGGCGATCGAGTTGGAACGCGGGGTGATTGACCTGCCCAAACAGGGTCGAGAACCCGTTCCGATGCACGCTGTGGGCGTTGATCGGGCAATAGGCCCAAAGGTCGTGGTTGGCCTGCGCGGGAGCGCTCGGCGCGGCGGCGTCCTGCTGCGTCACATCCCAGATCGCCCACCGGACCGGGCGATGGCTGATGTTGGTCATCGTGCAGTCGAGATGCACCTGGGTCCCGCCAGAATAGAGATGGATGGTCCGCCCCAGGGCCAGGCCGGTGCGCGCATCCGCCGGGCTGATCAGGGCGACGGCCACATGGTCGGTAGCTTGCGCGGTGAGCGCGCTGGCGTAACGGCCGCCATCGAGGACCGGATCGGGCGGGCCGGGCCACTCTTCGTCCGAATCCCAGCCTTGCGGCGCCGGCCAGAGCTTGTCGCCGCCGTAATTCTTCCAGCCGCCCTGGCTCCCGCCGTTTGCTGCCGGCGGAAACACCTTCCCGGCCAGCGCCGCATTGACGAAAAAATACGGGTGATCGCCAAGTTGAAACTGGATCACCCGACCGCCGATGTCCGGGGTGATGAAGAGCGTCACCAGGCCGTTGGCAAGTTTGAAGGCGTTCCAGCCTTGGTAAGTGGTCCGCTCCGCCGTGCAGCGGGGAGCGACGGTTTGCCCCGGCGCCGTGAGCACGGTGAGCGCCAGCGCGATCATCAGGGGGACTACTGACCGGACCCCGGCAAACTGTCTTCTATCGCAAGGTCTGGTCTGTAAACGGCGAGTCAATGAGTGCATAGACCGATGCTAAAGCGCGCTTCGCCGGTCACAAGCCATATTCCGCCAGCAGGACCTTCGCCGGGTCGATGGCGGGCAGCATCTGGTCGATCAGCCCCTGTTCGGTCTCCGGCAACGCATCCGCTTGCTGCTTGAGGGCATGCAGCCAACGCCCTTCCCGCGGCGGCAATTCCAGTTCACCTTCCCGCTGGGCGCGTTCGAGTTCGTCCACGGCGGCGATCATGGCGCAGCGGGTTTGGCGGTACGGCGTTGCCTCGGACCCGATCCGGCGCGCCAGTTGCAGCACCACGTCGGGGCGGAGCACGTGCGCCTGCGGATCGCGCGCGGCGTCGGAGTCCACCAGCCAATCCCGCAGCCGCCGCGCGTCCGCCGGCGAATGCGCGGTCGCGGCATTCAACAGGCGGCAGTCATAAGCCAGTTGTTCGAGCGACACCGTGGGGGCGTTGGCGCTCAGCAACCGGACGTTCTGGACCGATTCGTTCGACCAACAATCGCAGACGGCCTGCGCGATGTTGCCGACCGGGCTGAGGTGGGCGCACGCCGCCGTCCGGCCCTCCATGGCGATCGGCACGCCGGCGATCGCCTTCAGATACGGGCCTTCGTAGGCGCAGTCCTTGCTCGGGCCGACCGCGCCCATTCGGTAGGCCACCAGGCTGCGCGGCACGCTGGCCACGCGCACCACCGCGGCCAGCACGCGCGGCACCAGTTTCTGCTCGGCCAACACCATCGCCGTGTTCCCGAACCCGCACGCGGTGTCTCCCGACGCCACCAGGCCTGTCCGTGCGCAAATCGTCACGAGCGCGCGCCAAAGAAATTCCATGTCCCGGGGGGCCAGCACGCCGAGCGCAAACAGGAGCGCGCGCAGGTCGGCGTTCATCAGGGCTTCGTCGGAGATTTCCTTGCCGCCGGTGGACTCGATGGCCAGCAGGTCGGCCCCGGCGCCCGCGGCTTGCTCAAAGAACTCGAGCATTTTGTCCCAATACACGCCGCGCCGCATCCGAGCGGGGCGCTCGTGGTCGCGGTTATCGTTCGGGGTCAGGCGCAGGGCGTTCTTCAGACCGTGCTGGTCGTGGTAATGGCGCAGCCGCTGGGCCAGCAGCGCCGTCAGCTCCAGGCCCCACGCCGGGTTCAACGTCATCGGCGGCAAAGTCTCGAACTCGACCAGCAGCGCCGGGACCTCGAGTTCGACGGCGCGCTGGCAGACCCCATCGATCATCTCGCGGTAGTGGCGGCGAATCTCCGGCCACGTGGACGGGTTGATGTCGATGGGCGGCAGGGTGAAATTGATCTCGGGAATCACCGTGCCGCCGCCGGCGACCACGCCGCGCCCGCAGCGCACCGGCTGCGGCGCGGTGCCGAACACGAACTGGTCCAGCGCGGAGATCGCGAGCGGCGCGCCGGGAGCGGGAATTGTCGCCTGCATCGTCGGCCTCCCATTCCAGCGCGGGCGAGTCCGCGCGGACTTGATTCAGGTCAACCGGGGACTGCGGTACGAGGCAAGCGGCCTGTCTCGTTCGAACGTATTCGCGGCCCTTGAACCGGGATTCCGCCGGCGCGTTGGAAGCACGAACGCTCTTTAAGGAGTCGCATCGTGGAGTTCATCCAAGGCGATTTTCGTCAACCTCCGAACATCCGCGTCAGCAGTGTCCGAATTTGCGGTTGGAGCGCGAGTCTGTGACTCGCAGCAGCCTGATTTTGAAGCGGCTGTGCTGCGGCTCATAGAGCCGCGCTCGTGCGCCTGCGAGGGCGTCCACTCAGCGGGGTACAAGTCCCCGTCAGGCGGAACGTTCACCCGCCCGGAACAGAAGGCTACGAGTCCGGTGTCGCCTGGATAATCTGTTAGATTCCAGTCGGATACGGATAGAGTGGCCCTCGTTTGGGGCCTTAGCGCCTCTTTTTGGGCCTCATTTTGGCTCGCAAGAGGGCGAGTCGGGTTTCTCCGCGCCGTTGCCGACCGGCGGCGATGCTGGCGACGTGACTGCGTGCGGCT
>JAGWYX010000619.1 GCA_018969165.1 Verrucomicrobiota bacterium | reverse complement strand
GGTCTTCGAGCGCAAGGGTCACGGAGCGTTGCGCGGAGTGACCTGGCGCGAAAGAGAGCCGGCAATGACTGCGCGCCGAGCATCCCCCGGGTCGGCGATTCGTCTGGACCGGTGCGTGGGCGAACGGGCGCGACCGGCCCAGTCAAAGCGCTGCGGGGTCAAATCGCGGGGTTCACCGCAGAGAACGCGGAGGTCGCGGAGAAAACCGGAAATCTAGGATGGACTCAGAAGTGGCCGGATTCTCCACGGAGTTATTCACCGACTCCTGCGGGGAGCTCCGGAGGGCTGTCCTCGTCCTCGGATGAATAACTTTGGAAACCGTATCAGCACACGGAGGAGGCAGAGAAGGCTGGCGCTGGGAATAAAGCCGGAAGTTCAACTCGGTAACGCCTTGAATCGTGGCCTTGCAATGCGGCGTCGAACCAGTTTAATTGTGAGGTGCTATGAACATCACGTTGACGAAGGACCTGAAGAGATTTGTGATCGGCAAGGTGCGTGCCGGGGGTTACGCGGATAGCAGCGAGGTGGTCCGCGAAGCCCTCCGGGCATTTCGTCAGAAGGATGATCCTGCCGAAATGGATTCAGAGGAACTGGCTGAACTACTTCTGCCCGCCGTGCGGGGAGAGCACCGTCCGATGACGTCACGGCATTTCAACGAGCTTCGGCAACGTGCGCGCCGCAAACCGGCTCGCGGGTGAGTTCGAGACTCCAGCGGTCGGACTGGTTTTGGGCGGATCTGACCGGACAAGTGGACTGGTACCGGGATGCAGCTGGTTCCGAAGTGGCAGAACGGTTCGTCGAGGCGGTGGAAGCCACGCTCAAGTCTCTGGCGCGCGCGCCAGGCCTGGGGCGGCGACGGTTTAGTGGCTGGCCTGAGCTGGAGGGGATACGATCTTTTCGCGTGCAAAGGCCTTTCCACCGTTTGCTGATCTTCTACCGCTGCGAATCGGGGACGGTCTATGCGGAGCGACTTATCCATGGGGCCCGCGACCTGCCGCATCGGTTGCGGGAATCTCCGTACGACGAACTCTAGTAGCTTGCAGGCTCACGAAATGGAGAGGGAATGGGGTCGTGGTGGCCGATGGGATGGAGCCGCGGCACCGATCCGCTCGGGTGAAGGAATCGCGCAGGCCGCAGTGAATGGCGGTCTTCGAGCGCAAGGGTCACGGAGCGCTGCGCGGAGTGACCTGGCGCGAAAAAGAGCCGGCAATGACTGCGCGCCGAGCATCCCCCGGGTCGGCGATTTGTCTGGACCGGTGCGCGGACGCACGGGCGCAACCGGACCAGTCAAAGCGACGCGGGGTCGAGTTGCGGGGCTCATCGCAGAGAACACGGAGGTCGCAGAGAAGGCTTAAGAAACACCCGGAGGCGTAGGAATTTCGGCTTTTCTGGCCTCCTTTTCGAGCCTTCGAAGCCGCTCGGCCAAATCAGAGGGAACCCCGAACATCAGTTTTTTCCCACGTTTTTTCTGCTGGAGGAGGCCCCGCACAGCCAGGTTCAAAAGGTCGGTCCGGGCCGTCTGATAAACTACGTTGTGGCTCTTGCGGTGGCCGGCGATCGTGTAATCCTCATAAGGATGTTTGAGGGCATGACGGATCAGATCGGCTTGGCGATGGTTGAAGAGGTTCAGCGCCCGGACGTGAGATTCCACCTCACGCAACTCAGCCGTCTTGCGTGCGATGTAGGCATGTAGTTCTTCGATCGCCTGCCGAATCACGCTGGACTGCGCGACGATGAAGTACGTCAGATCGTTATCATCCGTTTCCGTATACAGGAAAGAGCGTCCATATTTCGCGGGGGCTTTCCTGAGGATAGTTGAGATGGAAATGAATTCGAAGAGCCAGTAGCCGCTGTGAAGCATCGACCAGTAGAACAGGGCGCGCGCGGTCCTTCCATTACCATCCACGAAAGGGTGGTCGTAGGCCAACCAGAAGTGTAGCATGATGGCTCGCAGGACGGGGTGGACGAAATAACCGGGTGTTTTGCCCGTGGCGAAGTTACAGAGGCCATTGAGACGCGCGGTGAGCTCGCCGGCATGCGGGGGCTCGTGAAAGACCTCACCGAAATCGTCCCCCACCACCCGCCGTTCGTCCGGCCTACGGAACCGACCGGCCGCAGTAGGATCTTCGAGGGTTTTCTCGGTCACGAGCTTGTGGATGGCGAAAACCATTTCCGGAGTCAACTTTTCCTTCTTCAGCGCGGTAATGCGCTGCATGGTTATGAAGTTGTTCAGAATCATTTGCTCGCTGGTGTCGCGGGGTGGGCGACCAGTGCGGATCATCTGCTTGGCGATTTCACGGGTCGTCACCGCGCCTTCCAACTGGCTGGAGGTAATCGCTTCCTCCATAAGCGAGCGCACGAGATAGCGGTCGCGGGTTTGGGGATTTGTGATCGGTTCGGGGACGCCGATGGAAGCGCCGGCTCCAACGTCGATTTTGTGCAATTGTTCGAGGACGATTTCAGGGGTGCCAAACTGAAACGCCTTCCCTTGTTTATCGAGGAGCGGAATCGGTTTCAGCGCCCCGAGTCGCTGAAACTTGGTCGCCAGCCACCACTCCTCAGGCGACAGCCCGCCCGGTGGCTTGAGGCGGCGGAGCTTATCCCAGTGCAGGTAGCTTGGGTCGAACGGCTTGTCCTTGGCCTGTACGAGGATGGCGCTGAGTCGCTTTATGTCGGCATGCTCGCGGAACAGCTTCTCGAACGGTGGAGGTTTTTGTGGCATTTTCACCTGCTAATTTGATACTAAATTAGCGTAAATTAGTAACAAATTGCAAGAACTGTTTTCCGTGAAAACAGTCGATGAGCAACTGGCGTCGAGAGTGTACGCCGACGCGATTGATCCACAGGGGCTTGTAAAATCATTCGCGCACTGAGCGAAGAGCGGAGAGTGGGCGGTAAAATGATGACGTATTGTTCAGCGATCGCAAAGGACTTCCACGCCGAAGGCGCGTGGAGCGGCGCGGCCTCCGATGACCTCAAGGAGTCTGACGAGCGAGAGGTTCGGGCTTGGACCGAAGCGGTGAAGGGTGTGCGGGTGCGTGGCGGATTAGCGGTCCTTCCCGATTGCTGATGTAACGGAGCCATTACAGCGTTTCGCCTTTCCTGATCCTGAGCGCTTGGAGTCCGTCAAGAACGCGTGCCGGGAGGCCGCGAATTAACGTTGGTCACTGGCCAACTATTTAACTTTCTCCACCCGCTTAACCTTCGCGCAACTGCACGGGGAATCGCCGGCACAACGCTCGGCTCTCGGCCCTGGGTATGGCCGGGCTGATCTCGCTGGCACTGGCAGCGATCCCGGCGGTGTTCATCGCCTGGTTCGCCTCGCCGGCCGGGACATACGCGTTTTCAACGATCCTGACGACGCCGATCAATGCAGTCATGGGGGCCAGCAAACCGGCCCAGCAAGGGTTGCTGTTGCTCTGCCAT
>JAGWYX010000618.1 GCA_018969165.1 Verrucomicrobiota bacterium | reverse complement strand
CCAGAAGCCAAAAGCGACGCCACAAACTGTATTCTATCCCAGGGTCTGGTCAGTAAGGGCCCGGGTTGGGCTTCTTGAGTTTCTCGGCGAGAAACTGGGCGACTTCCTGGAAGCGCGGGACGTTTCCCGGGTTGACGTGCATCAGGGTCTGGTGGGCTTCGAGGCAGGTCCGGGAAATCTCATCGCGGCTGCAGGCCGCGCTCGTCGCCGGGGCTTCGAACTTTCCGGAGACCGGTTCGGCGGAGGTGATGGTCTTGAAGAGGTGCGCCACTCCGAGGGTATCGAGCAACTCGGCGATGCGGCTGTTGGGATTGATCAGGATCAGGTGCGGGGCGCCGTTGGGCGGCACCGCGTTGGCCAGCCGGACGCTGATGCCGGCCAAGACCCCCAGGAACGTGCTGTCCATGATCAGGCAATCGGTCAAGTCCAGCGCGAAGAACCGGCGGCCCTCCTCCCACAGCTCGTTGACCAGCGTCTTGAAATCGACGCTTGAAGTGAAGTTGGCGCGGCCGGAGATTTTGACGCAAACCACCGGGTTATCCACGGAAACCAGCAACGTGGCAGGCGGCGCATTCATTCCATCCAACACGGCTTCATGGTGCTTAAAAAATTATGGCGGCCGGCGGACCGACCGTCAAGGAACGGCGTGGGACGGCGCCGGCACCGGCCGCGGGCGAGGTGCGACGGCGGGCGATTCGGCGGCGGCAGGGGCGCGGCGACCGGCGATGCTGAGCAGGGTTTGCTGCAGTACCAGGGCTTCGTCGAGGCTGCTGTAAATCAACCGCTGGTTGCAATCGAGCAACCGTTCCATCGCCTGGATCAGCTCCTCGAGGGTGTAATTGCGCGTCTGGGGCAGAGCCTTGAACAGGACGTAGGGATTCATCGCCAGCGGGTTCAACCGCTTGTCCGCGGGGAGGGCCTCGCCGGGCACGCGCGTCAATTGCGCCTTGAACCGGCTGAAATCCGACTCCGGCTTCAGCCAGCCCGACCGCGACATCTCCTTGAGGAAGATCAGGACACGCACCTTGGCGATGACGCCGTAGAGCACGCCGATCGCCGACTTCCGGTTGTCCAGTTTGATTTCCCAGAGTTCGTCCTCGAGCGCCCGCAACAGCCGCGGCACCTGGCGGTCGCCCAAGGCGTCGCCCAACGCGAAGGCGCGGGCCTGCTTGCGATGGGTGACGACGGCCTCGATGTCGCCCGCCTCGATCACGTCCCGGGGGTGGGCGAACAGGACCACCTTCTCCAGCTCGCTGCTCAGGGAGCGGAGATTCGGTCCGACGGCCTCGACCAGCGCGGCCAACGCCTCGTCGGTGAGGCGTTTACCCGCCACTTTGGCCTCGTCGCGGACCCAGCGCTCGGCCTGTGCCGGCCAATCACGGTCCTCGGCGGAGAGGCCGACGTGGATCTCGACACGACCGATCTTTTCAATGGTCTTATAGAGGAGTTTGCGTTTGTCCACTTTACCTGCGCTGACCAGCAGCCGCACGTTGTCCCAGCGGAAGGCCTTCAATTCGTCGGCCAACTCGGCCAGGTTGGCGGTCACGGCCTGGCTCTCAGCGGTGCGCTCATCGCCCAGGAAGTTGACATTCTGGAGCCAGACGACCTTGGCCCGGCCGAAGAAGGGGAGGGTCTGCAGGGCTTCGCGCAACCGGGCCAGGGCGCGGAGGGCTTCGCCACTGTTGGTCACGCTGGCATCGAGGACCTCGTGATCCATCCCACCCGCTTCCTGGCACCACTGCTGGTAGAGTCGCCGGGCGCGCTGCTTGACCGTGAATTCGTCCTCGCCGCACACCAGCACCAGCGGGCCGACCGATTTCGGATCACCCGACGGCATGCCGTTTATTCCGATTCGTCGCTCTGACCGCCGTTCTGGTTGATGCGTTCGAGGACTTCGGACATGTCCTCGACCTGTTCGAACAAGGCGGTCGCGACGTAGATGGGGCGCTTATGCGCGGTAGCGATGGCGATGCAATCGCTGGGGCGGGCATCGATTTCCACCAGTTTCCGGCCCAGCTCGTTTTGCTGCTGCAGGAGCAGGCGGGCGTAGTAGGTCGAGTTCTTCAGCTCGGTGATCACGACCCGCTCGACCGTGATGCCGAAACCTTTGAAGATGTTGGCGATCAGGTCGTGGGTCAGGGGACGTTCCTTGGGGGTATCGCGCATGAACATGCCGATGATGGCGCCCATGTTGTGTTCCACCTGGATGACGAACACCTTTTGGGTATTGCCCAGGAAGATGGCGCAGCCACTGTTCGCCGGCAGAATGCCGCGAATCTCGACCGGCAGAACGTCTCGTTTCATACCCACAGTTTATGAGCCAAATGCAAAAAGACAAGCCCGGCGGCAAGGGGTGGGGGTCCCGGATTCGGGGCCCCACCCCGGGCGTCGAACCAGGGCCTTCGCCCCGAATCCGCAAAGGGGGATTTCGGTCAAGGCCGCTTACGGGTTGCCAACCCGGCGCGGCCCGGGCAAAGTGCGCGCGTTGAACTTCCAGCACAAGATCCTCGGGCTCGACCGATTACCCGAATGGCGCGCGGCGGTGCGCGCCGAGGGCAAGCGGCTGGTGGTGACCAACGGCTGTTTCGACCTGCTGCACTACGGCCACGTGGCCTTCCTGGAGTTGGCCCGCAATCAGGGCGACGCCCTGCTGGTCGGCGTCAACGGCGATCACTCCGTGCGGGAACTCAAGGGAGAAGGCCGGCCGATCAACCCCGAGTCGGACCGGGCGGCGGTCCTGGCGGCGCTGCAGGCGGTGGACGGGGTCAGCATTTTTCCCGAACGCACCGCCACGCATTTTCTGCGTCTGGCCCAACCGGATTTGTATGTGAAGGGGGGCGATTACACGCTGGACTCGCTCAATCCGGAGGAGCGTCAGGCGGTGCAAGGCGGCGGCGGCCGGATCGTCATCGTCCCTTACCTGCCCGGTCGATCCACCACGGGGTTGCTGGGGAAGATTTCCAGGCTCTGAGCCGGGCGGGCCGGGTTCACCGCGTCCCCATGCCGACGCTTTGGACGGTCTGGAAGAGCTTGCCTTCGGTCTTGATGCTGGGGGCGATGATGATTTCGGTTTCCTGGAACTGGCGGATCGTGGCGGCGCCGACGTTGCCCATGCAGGTGGTGATCGCGCCGACCAGGTTTTGCGAGCCGTCATCGACGGTCGCGGGGCCGAACAGGATTTGCTTCAGCGAACCGCTGAGGCCGACCTTGATGCGGGTGCCACGCGGCAGGTTGGCATGCGGGGTGGCCATGCCCCAGTGATTGCCCTTGCCCGGGGCCTCCTTGGCGCGGGCAAAGGCACTGCCCACCATGACGGCGTCGGAACCGCAGGCCAGGGCCTTGCACACGTCACCGCCCTTGCTCATCCCGCCGTCGGTGATGATGGGGACGTATTTGCCGGAGCGCTTGAGGTGGTAATCCCGGGCCGCGGC
>JAGWYX010000617.1 GCA_018969165.1 Verrucomicrobiota bacterium | reverse complement strand
CGACTGCGTAGGCTGCTTGCTGATCTGCATTTCGGTGTTCATCCGGGAACCGCTTCATCCACAACGATGGATAGACTTCGGCCACGACCGATCGACCCGCTGGAATTCCCCAGCCGTCGAACGGCCAGAAATGCACCCGGTCGCCGCACCGTTGCCGAATGGACCGCAACCACGGCAGACCCGCATGCGTCGCGGTTGCCACCTGCCCCTGGACATCGAATCGAAACACCGACTTCGCCGTGGCGGTCCGTTGCTCCGTCAAACGAATCCAGGAAGCATACCCTTGCCGTATCGCCCCCTGCCCGCAGACGCCATCCCGGACGAAACAAACATAGGTGTTATCGCCATCGGTCGGCCAGTGTTTGTGGAAATCATCCAGGAACGCGGGCCAATCCGGTGGCAGCCGGTGCATCTCGGAGTAACGCAAGGGAAAGGAAAATGCGTGGTCGATCCCCACCAGGGCCGGCGGCCCACTGGACAATTGTTGGCTCAGCCATTCGGCAAACACATCAATGCTTCCGTCTTGTCCCTTCGTCGGCGCGACTGAGGCGCGATGTCCGGCCACCGTGATCAGGCCGTCGCCAACGAGTTGTTGAAACGCGTCCTCGCGCTTCGCGAGTTGAGTCGCACGCGCACCTTTCAGCTTCTCCAGCGCAAATCTCTCTGGAAAAAGCTGACTCATCCCTCGCAAGTCAGGACTTTCGCGGTTTGCACCCTTGAGCTCCTGGTGGGGGCGTCGTCAAGCCGCAGGGGAATAAAACGCCGCGCTTTGTTCAGCGGGTGGCAAAAGCCGAACGTCCGGCTCTTCAGTTGCGCCCAGTTCGACCCGAACGCAGTGAAGGTGGCGCGCAATTGGTCTGGCCCGCCGAAGTTGCCGATGATTTCGTTCACGTTCACGATTCTCTCATTCGATTTTGGCCTTTAGCGTTGCGACGTTTGGCGCTTCCGGTATTACCCGTTTTATTACCCTCTTTCAGGGGTACTACCCTCTTTCGCCATTTCGCACCCGGTCCGCGTCCGAGACATTCGACGCGACCGGCGGCCTTCAAATCGCGGAGCAACAGCCGAATCATGTCGCGGCTGACGCCGGGGCAAAGCCGTTCCAGGTCGGTAATGCCAAATTCGCCGGTGAGGTTTTCGATCGTGTGTTCGACCAGTTCGGTCTTTGCGCCGCGCGGGGATTTGAGCTGCCCGACACGCTGCTCGAATTCCTTGCAGGCCAGCGTGAGGATGAAGAGGAGAAAATTCATCGTCGGCCACGGGTCGTGCCTGCCTTCGTGCCAGCGTTGCGAGCTTTGTTCGAGGACTTCGTAGTAACGCTCTTTGTTTTCCTCGATGATGCGCTCCAAGCTGATGTAACGGCCCACCTCAAGCCCGCAATGATAGCAGCCGAGCAAAGAGAGCAGGCGCGAGACGCGGCCGTTGTCGTCGCGAAACGGATGGATGCACAGAAAATCCAGATTCAGAGCGGCGACGAGCGTCAGCGGATGAATCCATTTCTCCACAAGCCCGCGCCGCCAAAGCTCAACCATTTCCGCCATCGCCGCCGGCGTCCGCCTGGCGGGCACCGATTTGAAGCGGACGCGGCTGCGGCCATCGGCGTAGGTCTGGATGATGTCCACGTCTTTTTCCTTGTAACGACCGGCGTCCCCGATCTCACCGCGACAGAGTCTGTGGAGTTTTTTGATCGTTGCTTCCGAAATCGAAAGTTTTGCGCCGGATTGGTGAATGAGCTTCAGCGCGTCGCGATACCCGCGAACCTCTTCCTCATCCCGGTCGCGCAGGGCCGGTTTGCCGAACATCAACGTGGCGACGCGGGACTGGTCCACTTCCACGCCTTCGATGCGGTTGGAGGAAACGGCGCTTTCGATAAGGGCGTGTTCCCGCAGGACCTTGAGCTTTTGGGGCGACTGGCGAATGAAGAGTTCGTATTTGCCTTTGGCCTCGCCGAGATCGGCGAGATACCAACCGGCGCGCGTCGGGATGGACGGTGGTTCGGCAGCGAGTTGGCGGAGGGTCATCATGGTACGGAATTGGAAAGCCTCCGGTCCCCGGCCTTCTCCTCCCGAGGAGGCGAGGGAGAAGGACCGGCGAGCGCACCCGTCTCGCGTGCTCTCAGGGCCACCTCGCGTTCGAGCCCGGAACAAACGCTCGGCGAGACGCCGGACGCAGCAGGCGGGACGCCCGCGCTCCCCATGCGATCGGAATTCAGGTTGTTCAGCGCGGTGCGCCGCTCGAATTCGGCGGTTGCGGAATGGGGGTCGGCCTCCCAGCCGGCGGCATGGAGCTTGGGCGTGACGTATCTTCGGCAGGTGTCGGCTTCGCTCATCGCCGATCATCCGTGAAGGGCCGGGGCGGCCGCGCGCCGGTTCCGGCATCGATGGTGAATCTCCTGACCATGGCGATACGGCCGGATGGTACAGCGAGGTCCTCCGCGATCAATCAGAAAAACGATCGGCCCGGAACGCGAATCGGGAACCGATGCTGCGGAAGCGTACGAGCGGCATTTTTTGCGGGCCGCATGAACGCCCGTCAGCGAGTGTGGATGAAACGGAGCGCCCGGCGGGGGCAATGAATTGTTGGCGGGAGACCGCGCTCGGTGTGGATTCTCCACCATGAATACGCTGACGGTGGAAGAAGCCACGCCGAGACTGGGCTAGTTGGTGGAATTGGCGCTGGCAGGCGAGCAGATCCAAATCCGCAAGGGGGATCGGGTGGTGGAACTGCGACCGGCCCGGCCTGCCGTTGAGGAGCAATCGACCCCCCGCGAAGCACTGCGTCGGCTACCCGCGGTAAACGTCGTGGGTGCCAATGTCCACCGTGACCACCAGATCGTCTTCAACGTAAAACAAAGCGCGCAAATCCGCCTCCACCTCAACCGCCTAAATCGTTCGACCATAGTAGGCGGAGAGTCGGTGGATTTTGTGTGCCCGCAGGCGAGGGTCGAAAGGATTCTCCTTGCAGATGCTCCACGCCCGTCGCGCGGAGTTCTGCTGCCTGGAGGTGAGGTCGGCGAAACTTTCCCAGAACCGCCGGGTAGGCTTGAAGCGGTATTTCATTTCCGCCGCGTCCGAGGCGGCGGTTTGGCTCCGCTGAGCACGGTCTCCATGTCCACAAATCGACCTGCTTCGGCGTCGGCCATCCCCGCTTTGAACGATTCTGGAATCCAGGAATCGTCCTGCTCCATCACGAACCTGGCCACCTGCGCCCGGTCCTCCGGGGACAACGCCTTGATCTGTTCGATGATTTCCTGCGCGCTCATGGACACAAGTTAACCGCCAGGGTCCGACCGAGCAAGCCGCAAAGCCGAAACGGCGCAGGTCATTTCAGCGATCAATGTTTGACGGGATGGGGACCCGCAAAAAGTGTTGGACATAGTGGGGGGCGGTGTGGTGCAGATTACACCACACGACGTGGGAACGATCGAACCACAAT
>JAGWYX010000616.1 GCA_018969165.1 Verrucomicrobiota bacterium | reverse complement strand
CGGCGTATCGGCGCTCCAGCCCAGGTTTCGAAACGTGACGTTGCGGTCCGGGAATTGCGCGGTCATGCGGGCTTCCAGGTAGCCGTATTCCTGCTCGCGCTCGACGAGGGTGTCGCCCACGAAGACCACCCGGTCCCCCTCGCGCAGCTCGAAGGGCCGAGGCGGTTCGGCCGGCAACGCGAAGGGCTGCCCGCGGATCGCGGCGTTCGCCCAGGCAAGCAGCCCGGCAGCCAGCAGCCAGCCGGCCAAGCCGAGCCGTGTGCCGCGCCGGGCCGGTGGGTCTGCCCTCCGAGGGTCGCGCTCACGCGCCCTGGAACTGGTGGATCGACGAACTCTGCGTGCTGAGGTCTGCGAGACTTTCATGGACTACAAACTGCGTGTTGTTGGGGCGTATTAAAGTCGCAAGGGCGCGAAGCGCGCAAGCCGCTAAATCGAGTTCCGGAAGGTGCTGCCGGAACATCCCCGCCCCGACGGTCTGCCGATTCCGGCCTTCATCCCACCAGCGAGGCGCGCCACCGCTACCGAGTCCTCGAGGAGCAGGACGAGAGAGAAACGGCGTGGACGCCAAAACTTGACCTGAGAACATTGAGTTTTGGAACTCAAGGACTCTAGCCAGGAGGGCAAAGGCGGGCTAAACTAACAGCGCATGTGGCCCTCCACGCTCATGTTGGTGCCGTTCGGCATTGTCCTGTGCATGGGCATGGTGTTCGCATTCCTCCTCTCCCTTCAGGCCAAACGCAGCCAAGACCGCCAGCTTGATCCTGCCACCCAAACTGACCGGCCCGGCGCCGGCGGCCCGGGCGCTTACCGACCCAATCCATTCGACCAGCCTTGCCGCTGGGTCGCCGTCAAGACCGCCAACCCAATGGCGGTGCAGGCCGCCCTGGCGTTGAACAATCCGACCCCTTGCGGCTGGTCGGACATCCTGGCCAAGCTCGATGAACCCAGGCTGTTTCTCTCCCCGCCGGTCGCGGGCTGGACGCTGGTGATGGGCCAGGCCCTGCCGGATCCCGCCGGCGACGTGGACGACTGTTTTCATTTCGTGCGCCAGCTCAGCCGCAAGCTGGGCCTGGTCCAGTTCTTCGCCCTCAACCGCGTGCTGGGCCACCACGCCTGGGTCCAGGCCCTGGACGGGCGGATCATCCGCGCTTATGCCTGGGCGGGCGAGACGTTGTGGAATCAGGGGCGGATGTCCGCGGCGGAGATCGAGTTGGGTCTGCGGTGCTGCGCCTATGGCGAGGCCGTCGTCCGGCCGGGCATCGGAACCCGCGACTGGGAGGCGGTCAACACCGAGAATGTCATGGCGCTGGCCGCCCGTTGGAGCATTGATCCGACCACGATTGACGACCTGAGCCTCAGAGGACTGCCCGGCATCGCTGGCGACCGCCCCAGTCCTTGAACCCGGGCCTGGTTCGCGGGCGTTGCTGGCTCCGGGTTGAAGGCCGTCCAGCGCCGCGCGCGACGCCGCGCCGGGATTGGGGCTTGCACACCAGGCTGGCACCGTGCAGAATCGCTCCGCCGAACAACCGGAACCAACTATGTCGCTCGAGGCCATTCTCGACAAATACCCCAGGGAAATCGTGGTCAAATCGGGATTCCGTTGCCAAATCCGGCCGTTGGAACCGGCCGACGAGATGGCGTTTCACGAATTCTTCCTGGCCGTGCCCGAACGGGAGCGGATGTTTATCAAGCACCGGGTGACCGATCCCGAGATCATCCACGACTGGTGCCAGAACATCGATTACGGGCGCAACCTGCCCTTGCTGGCCTTTGCCGACGGCAAGATCATCGGCGATGCAACGCTGCACCAGCAGCTCGGCGGCTGGAAGCGCCACATCGGCCGGGTCAGCGTGCTGGTCCACCCGCAATACCGGGGCCGCGGCCTGGCCCGCGCCTTGGTGGCCGAGCTGCTGGACATCGCCCGCATGAGCGGCCTGGAGCGGGCCGAGGCGGAATTCATCGGCGAGCAGCAGCAGGCCATGAAGGTGTTCGGCCTGCTGGGGTTCACGCCGCTGCTCCAGGTGCAGGACTACGTCAAGGACATGCAGGCCATCGCCCACGATTACGTGCTCATGGGCCTGGTGCTCAAGACCGATGAGGAATACGCCGGGATGGAGTGAGGGGATTCTTGGATTTTAGATTTTAGATTTTAGATTTTAGATTGCGGATTTCGGATCGTGGGCGCGGGCGCACCCGGAGACCTGCTCAAGCTAAAATCCAAAATCCGGCCAGGCGCGCGAATCGAGCTTGCCTTCCGCCGGGCGAACGAATCATTAAACGCGGCATGCACGCGCAACCCTTGATTTGCGTCCACGATGTCGAGGCGATCAGCCGCTGGTAGCAGCGGTTGCTCGGCTGCCGGAGCGCGCATGGTGGCGCCACCCCCGCATGCGCCTGGTCTTGTCCTGCGAGCGTACTCTCCGCGCGCCTCGCTCAGAGATTCCTTGAGCCCCCCAGAGCGCCCAAGGCAGCAGGGACCCAGAATTTGATCTGGTCCCAAAGAGTCTGAGGTTTCAAGGACTCCGGAGCGGCGGAGACACCGCGGCCCGAGATGCTTCAGAGCTGCTACTGGGCTCCAAATAAATTGGAACCTATGCACGCCGTCGGGGGATTGCTACACAGATGGTCATCGTGGACGAAGGTCTGGAACGGCCCGACACAGCGGAACTCCTGGCTCGAGCCTCAGTTTGGTCGCCGCCGATCCCTGCCGGCATTCGAAACTCAAGTCATCCGCGCTGAGGCGCGCCTCGCGTTGCGGGCAGTGGCTCCGGTGTCCGGGCATCGTCGGTTTGGGCTTCCGGCTTGGCATTTGGCGGTTCTCTGTTAAATTGCCGGCATGAAACTGCCCCCTGTTCTGCTCCTGGCTGCCGGCCTGACGCTGGTGGGTTGCGGCAAGAAGGAAGCCGCCGCGCCCGCCAAGAAGACGACCAACGACTCGTTCTCGAGCGGCAACCCGATCACCGCGCCGGTCGATTACCTCGGCGCGCTGGGCAAGGGCAAGAAGGCCGCCGAACGCGTGGTGGACACCTCGACGCTCAACCGCGCGGTCCAGGAGTTCTATGCGGGTGAAGGACGTTACCCCAAAGATCTGCAGGAACTGGTCACCGAAAAGTATATGCCGAAGTTGCCTCAAGCACCGTACGGCATGAAGATCGTTTACAATCCCACCACCGGCCAGGTCAGCGTGGTCAGAACGCAGTAGGTCCGACCGGGGAACCACGGCCGAACGGATTCCCGACCACTTCCCACAAACCGAACCGCCTCGATCAGGACGGACCGCGGTTTGTCCTCAACCCGCAGCGACCCGGCACGCGCTGCGGCTTGAGACAAGCCGCGGTCCGATCGTGAGGGTGCAGGACAAAAAAGTTACTTTTCTTCATTTATGGTGTTTTTTTGCTTGAAGATGTCTAGCAGCTAGACAGTATTTCGCTCATG
>JAGWYX010000615.1 GCA_018969165.1 Verrucomicrobiota bacterium | reverse complement strand
AACCACGGCTGTGGCTATGGCAGGCTCGTTCTCCCCCGCCACCCTCGAACAAGTCCGCGCCGCCAACGACATCGTCGAGGTGATCGGTTCCTACCTGCCGCTGAAGCGGGCCGGCGCCAACTTCGTTACCCTCTGCCCATTTCACAAGGAAAGAACCCCCAGTTTCAACGTCAATCCCCAGCGCCAGATTTTTCATTGCTTCGGCTGCCACAAAGGCGGCGATGTCTTCCGCTTCGTCCAGGACTACGAGAACGTTGCCTTCCCCGAGGCGGTTCGCCGCCTGGCCGAACGCGCCCATATCCCGCTGGAGCAGGAGCGCCACGCGGGCCAGGAGCAGGCCCGGTACCTCAAGGAAACCCTCCTCCAGATTCACGAACAAATCACCCAACGCTGGCAAACGGCCCTCGGCCAGGACGCGGCCGGTCAACGGGCGCGCGATTACCTCGCCCGACGCGCCGTCCCGGCCGACGCCGTCAAGCTCTTCCGCCTCGGCTACGCCCCCGACTCCTGGGAGGACACGGTCAACTGGGCCAAGAGCAAAGGCTTCGAGTTGCCCGTTGTCGAGCAGGCCGGCCTGATCCTCCGCCGTGAGGGCGAGACCGGCTATTACGACCGGTTCCGCGGCCGGCTGATGTTCCCGATCTGCGACGAGCAGGGCCGCGTCATCGGCTTCAGCGGCCGGATTCTCGCCGAGGAGGTCAAGGCCGCCAAATACGTCAACTCCCCCGAAACGCCCATCTTCGCCAAGCGCAAGGTCTGCTTCGGCCTCGACAAGTCCAAGCGCGCGATCCTGGATTCCGGCTTTGCGGTTGTGTGCGAAGGACAGCTCGATCTCATCACCTGTTTCATGGCCGGCGTCAAAAACATCGTCGCGCCCCAGGGTACCGCCCTGACCGCCGATCACGCCCGCATTCTCAAGCGCTACGTGGACGAGGTCGTGCTCTGCTTTGATTCCGACCTGGCCGGTCAAAACGCCGCCGTCCGCGCCTTGGACGACCTGCTGGCCTCCGGGTTGGCCATCCGGGTCGCCACCGTGCCGACGCCGCACGATCCGGACAGTTACATCAAACAGTTCGGCGGCGCCGCTTTTCAGGCCCTGCTCGAACGGGCTGAAGGCTTCTTCGACTTTTATCTGAACCACCTTTGCGCGACCAACGACACGGGGACCGACAAGGGCCGCCTCACCGTGGTTCGGGCGTTGAGCGCGGCGGCGCACAAGACCGGCAACGCCGTGCTCATCGACACTTGCGCCCGCAAGGTCGGCCAGCGCCTGGGCGTGCCGCCCACGGTCGTCCACGCTGAATTCGGGAAGAACCCGCAGGCGGTCCCCCGGCCGGCCGCGCCTGGCCAAGCCGGTGAACCGGGGGCGGCGGATGCCGCGCCGCGGTTGCCCGCCGCGGAGTACTGGTTGATCAAGCTGCTGCTGCTGGACGAGACGTTGCTGGACTGGGCGGCGGCGCACCTCGACCTCGAATGGCTGCAGCATCCCCTGGCCAAGCAAATCACCTCCGCCCGCCTGACGGCTCACCGCGACCGCTCCTGGAGCGGGATCGCGCCGTTCATCGGCCAAATGCCCGAGGCCGCCGCCAGCCTGATCTCGGAGGCAGTGTCGGATCCGCGCCCCGTCCCCAATCGTCCCCGCCAGTTGGCTGACGTCCTGAAGCGGCTCCGCGACCAGTTCCTGGACCGCCAGCTCGGGCAGTTGGCCCAGCAGTTGGGGAATCCCCAACTGGCCTCGCCCGAGCGCGACCGGCTCCAACGGCAGCAGATGGAGTTGTTGCTGCGGAAGAAGCAGCCGATGCCCGCGCCCCCCGCCACCGGGTGAATCCCGGCGGTGGTGCGCTTGCAAACGCACAGTTGCAATGGTTCATCGGCTCGATTAGCCTGTCGGCCGAAACTCGTCCCTAATGGCCATGAACTGCATGTTCCGCCTATGAACAAGCCCCGACTTCTCTCCCCACGCTTGCGGCGGCGGCGCCGAGGCTTCACCCTGATCGAATTGCTGGTCGTCATTGCGATCATTGCCATCCTGGCGGGCATGCTCCTGCCGGCCTTGTCCAAGTCCAAGTCCAAGGCCCAGGGCATCTTTTGCATGAACAACACCAAGCAATTGATGCTCGGCTGGCACATGTACGCGACGGACAATGCGGACCGACTGCCCTATGCCTACTCGGACGGGGCCAGTCCCGGCTCGCCGGCCTATCGGGCCGGGTGGGTTCACGGCATTCTGGATTATAGCAATTCAAACCCGGACAACTGGAACGTCACCAATACGCTGGCGGCCGGCTGCATCTGGCCGTTTGTGAGCGGCGCCCAAAGCGTTTACAAGTGCCCGGCCGACCCGACCACCGTCAAACCGACCAGCGGCCCGTACCGCGGCCTGACCATCCCGCGCGACCGCAGCAACTCGATGGACTCCTGGGTGGGATTGAATGAGGGTCAGGACACCGGCAATGCCTTCTGGTTCGGCAAGAAGGGGCTGCGGAGTTACAAGAAGATGAGCGACTTCATCGAACTCGGCCCGGCGATGACCTGGGTCTTGCTGGACGAACACCCGGACAGCATTAACGACGGCTTTTTCTGCGTGGACATGACCACCTACCCGAACCTCGCGCAGGCCTTGCTCCCCGATGTGCCATCCAGTTATCACAACGGCGCCTGCGGCTTCGCTTTTGCCGACGGACACTCCGAAATCCATCTTTGGCTCGATCCTCGCACCAAGCCGCCCATCAAGAAGACCGTGATTCCCGCGGTGAGCCAGGCCAACAACCAGGATATCCTCTGGCTCTGGAACCACACCAGCGCGCCGATCCAGTAACCCCCGGCTCAATCCAGGAATTTGTTCTGGCTCGCCGCCGCTTTTTCCGGTCCTGAAGTCGAAGTGGTATCGGGCTTGGTCTTCACCCCGGCGCGCAGCTTCAGCAGGTAATCCTCCTCGACCTCGCTCCGCGGTTTGACCTGGGCGCGGCGCAGGACCGATTCACGGTACTCGCGGTCAAGGGCCTCCCGCTCCGCCACCAGCCGCCGATGGCGACGCCAAGCCATCACCCCCAGCCAAACTCCAGCGGCGAGAATCAGGACCGCAAACAGGTTCATAAGGCCAGTGTTGGCCAAGTTATGATTTTCCAGTCGGGCAGGTCAAACGCGATTTTTGCCGCTCCGCAATTACCGGAAGGGACCGCGTGCCGCGCTGCATCAATTGGCGGGCGGCAGCCTAAGGTCCCGCCCGGATCAAGGCCTCGAGGCCGGTTCGTCATACTGACCAGACCCTGGGAGAGAATACAGTTTGTGGCGTCACTTTTGGCTTCTGGCTAGGCGCGAGACCGGGAGTGTATCCCAGCGATACTGGACCGGTCGCGCAACAACGCCAGCAGCCAAAAGCGGCGCCACCCTCCGGGCCAAGGCCAATTTGCCCTGGGGCGTCGTTGCGCGGGCAGTC
>JAGWYX010000614.1 GCA_018969165.1 Verrucomicrobiota bacterium | reverse complement strand
GCCAGCGCCTGCGCGCGATTCGTGACCCACACGGCCGCCCGAGTCGGCAATGCTTCCCGCCCCGTCTGCAACCCGAACGCCACCTCGGCCAGCGTGAGCCCCGCCTCGGCCGAGAGCTTGGCCAGAACCAAGTCCGCCAGGGCGCGCAGGCGCTCCTCCGATTTGGCCGAGAGCACGAGCAACTGGGGAGATTCGGTCGGCGGCAACGGCGGCGACCGGTCGGCGGGCGGTTCCTCGATCACCAGATGCGCGTTGGCACCCCCAGCCCCAAACGTGCTGACCCCGGCTCGTCGCGGACATGCACCGCCTGCCTCGCCGCCCAGGACCGGACGGCGCCACTCCTCCAGTCGCTGCTGCAGCATGAACGGTGTGGCGGCAAAATCAATCGCCGGGTTGGGTTGCTCCGCGTGCAAGGTCGGGACCAGCAGACCGTGCTTGAACTGCAGCAACACCTTGATCACCCCGACTAATCCGGCGGCGGCCTCTGTGTGCCCCAGATTCGATTTGATCGAACCGAGCGCGCAAAAGCCGCGGTCCGGGGTGAAGGTGCGAAATGCCTCCACGAGCCCCTGCACTTCCAGGGGATCGCCGAGCGCCGTCCCCGTGCCGTGCGCCTCCAGGTAGCTGACGGTGCGCGCATCCACGTCCGCCCGGCACAGGGCCGTTCGGACCAGCTCCGCCTGCGACGCGGGATTCGGTACCGTGAAGCCGTTCGATCTTCCGCCGGAGTTGATCCAGGAACCTCGGAGAATCCCGTGAATGCGGTCCCCGTCGGCGACCGCCTTCCGTAGCGGCTTGAGCAGGAGGGCCGCCACGGCCTCGCCCATCACCGTCCCGTCGGCCCCTTCGCCAAAGGGCCGGCACACTCCGCCACGCGAAAAAATTCCCATGTTCGCGTAGTGCACAAACCGACTCGGATGCAGCAGCAGGTTGATCCCTCCCACCACGGCGGCTTGGCATTGTCCACGCCGCAAATCCTCGCAGGCCAGGTGCAGCGCCGTGCCGGACGAGGAGCAGGCGGTGTCAATCGTCAGACTGGGCCCACGCAAATCGAAAAAATAGGAGACACGATTCGCGATCTGGTAGGGATCGGACCACGACGCGGCGCTGCGCCCGTCCAGCGCGGCTTCCGCCGTGAGCACCTGATACGCCGATCCCATGATCCCGGCATAGACACCGGTCTCGCGGCAAAAACCGCGCGGAGGGTAACCGGCGTCCTCGAACAGGTGCCAGATGGTCTCCAGAAACAGCCGCTGTTGGGGATCCATCTGCTCCGCGTCCAGCGGCGCGATGTTGAAAAAGCCCGCGTCAAAACAATCCACATCCGCCAGGAAGCCGCCTCGGTTCAGATACGTCTTGCCCTTGGCCTTTGCTCCCGCCAAGAAGAATCGCTCGGTGTCCCATCGGTCCTCGGGAATATCCGCGGTCGCGTCTGCTCCGCGACGGAGTAAGTCCCACAACTCGTCAACATTGGCGGCGCCCGGGAATCGGCCGGCCATCCCGATGATCGCGATGCCGTCGCGCTCGGGTTCAGCGGGTGTTCCCGAAAGTCGAGCGCTCGTCCCCTCCTCGCGGTTTTGCGAGGTTCCCGTACTCAGGCCCGCGCGGTTGCGGTCCAGGAGAAAGCGCGCCACCGAGTCCACGCTCGGATGCTCGAACAAGAGCCCGCGCGGCAACCGCCCGAACCTCTTCTCCAACCGCACCAAAACCTCCACCGCGGACAACGAATCCAACCACCAGCGGTCAAAAGAAATCGTTGCGTCCCCTTCCCACGTCTTTTGGCGTCTGACCGCTTCGATCGCCTCGATCACGATTCCCCGTAACTCGGACAACGTCGCGGGTGCACCAACTCCCGCCGGGACGGCGCTCGCCTGGGAGGGCTGCCCGCCGGCGGGACTGTCCACCGGCGGTGCGGAGCGGCCCAACATCGCCCGCAGGTCTTCGATCTCGACCACCGGCTTGGTCGAGAGCAGGCGGGCGATTTGATCCCACACCGCGGGGTCCGCCCCGTCCGCCGGCGCGAGCTGACCCGCCTCCCCGTTGGATTGCCTATCAGCGACCGGCGGTTCGTGCGGCCCGGATTCCGCGTCCGGGTTGTGACGAACGGCTGCCGCGACCCCCGCGGGCAAGACCCACACCGAACCGACTTCGGAGCTTTCAACTTGAAACCCTTCGCCTACCCGCTCCAGAAACTGCCTCGCCGGCAAATTACGCCCGGTGGGAACCAACCGCAGCCTGATCGTCGCGAGCCCCCGGCTGCCCGCCCATTGGCCCATGTGCGCCACCATCCGGTGCTCCACGCCCCGGCCCAGGGCCCGACAGCTCAGCAGAAAAGCCTCCACCGTGGCTTCCGCGCCGCGCTCCTCACACAGCAACGCGCCCACCATCCCGTAGTCCCCGAAACGATCGGCGACCGACACCGTCCAGCCATGCCCGCCATCCCGCCCCAGGAAGGCCCCCAGCTCACTCTCGTTCCACCGATTCGGCACGCAATTGAATTGATTGGTCCGCCGGGCAAGCTGGGCCACTCGCGGGAGCGAAGCCGTATCGACCGGCTCGATCTGAATCCGCAAATCGAGGCTCTGGATGAACTCCCCCAGCGTCATGGTCCGGCGCAATTGCTCCCGCTCCGTGTTCTGCCGGTAGTAATCGGCCCGGAGCCGATCCTCTCCCGTGACGGCCTCGCGGTCGAAGAGCCACACGTTTTCCAGGTAAGCCTGAAGGTGGGCCGGATCCTTGGGGAGCTCCAGTGCGACCACCTCCCGACAATTCGCCCGCACCTCCGCGATCTCCAACGGGTTGTCGTCCACCAGAACCATGTCGGCCAAGCTCAGCCCCAGCTCCCCGGCGAGCTCGCGCAAGCTGTCCGACTTCGGCTTCCAGTTGATCCGCCGCGCGGTGATGTGCTCCAGCCGCACTGGCATCTCGGTTCGCGCCTCGAACACCCTCAGGACGTCCTCTGCTTGGTTCTTGCTCGCGAGGCACAAGAGTGCCCCCTTGGCCCGCTGCTCCAGCAGGAACCGCTGCAGCCCCAGGCGCGGCTGGTCCAGCACCAGTTCCGACGGCTGCGCCTCCGCGCACACCCCGCCCCACAGCGTTTGATCGCAATCCAACACGATGGCCTTGCAAGCCCGATTGGCGCGGGCGTTCAGACGCCGCGCGATCACCGTCGCCATCCGGACAAAAAAGAAAGGCTGATAGGGAATCCCGGCCAGCTCCTCGCGCCGAGGGTCACGAAATTCCACCGTCTCCGCGCGGCACACCCACTCGCCGGCCCCCACCACCGTTCCTCCCAGGCCCGCGAGCCGGCCCGACACCTCCTCCTCCAACGCGGCAAATACCCCCTCGAGTCGCGCCACGGTCGCGGACCCCGGACAAAAGCAGAGCACGGGAGCGGGTGCCCCCGCCGCCAACAAGGAGGCAATTGCCGCCACCAACCGCTCCGCC
>JAGWYX010000613.1 GCA_018969165.1 Verrucomicrobiota bacterium | reverse complement strand
AAAGTCCTGCAACGAAATGTCGATGTGATTCCGGCGTCCGCGGATTTTCAAACCTACCGCCTCCTCGTCGCCCCTAATTTTCGGCTGGTCGATGGCTCGATCGTGCGTCGCCTTCACGCTTTTGTCGCCGCCGGCGGGGTCCTGGTCTTAAACTATCGCGCCGGCACGCAGCATCCCGATAACTCGATGCGCCGGGTCCTGCCGCCCGGGCCGTTGGCCGACCTGGCGGGCGTGATTGCGGAATCCAACTTGGACTTGGTCCAGTACTCCGAGTTAAAGAATGAACTGGGCATTGCTTTTGCCGGTCAGGAAACCGCTTTCCGTCCACGCACCATTGTCGAGTCGCTGGTCCTGCGCGGCGCGGAGGCGATCGCGACCGTTCGGGGCGGCCGGATGGACGGCAAGCCGGCCGTTACGCGGCATCGTTTCAAACTGGGCTGGGTTTTTTACGCGGGGACCGACAGCGCCGAGGACGGTTTTCACGAGGCCTTGGCGCGAGCCGCGGCTGCCGCCGGCAACCTGGCTCCACTCATCGCCGCGCCTTACGGGGTGGAGGTGACCTCCCGGGAAAATGACAAAACGATCTTCTACTTTCTCCTGAACCTCACCGAAACCGCGCGCCCGCACATCGCCTTGCCCCGGCGGATGGACGAGCTGATCACCGGTCAGACAGGTCTGGATAACGTGTCCCTGGGGCCGCTGCAAGCCGCCGTTCTGGCGTCGCCCCGGGACTGACGGCCGACCAACGTCGGCTCCCCATCGAGCCGATAGCAGCGGACGTCAGTCCGCTCCATCGGATCGCCAGAGAATTGGAGCCGACTCACTTTGGCTACCAGAGTATGACTTCACGGCGACCCACCCTACGGTCCGAGTGGGAAGCGGACGGTTCAGGGAAGAACCAGAAGTCCCGGCAGGCCCAGCCGAGCGGCTTGGTGCGGATCAATCTTGCCAATGGCAATCGCTGCCGCCCGGCGGGTTCCGATAAACAACTTCGTATCCAAAAGCTTCGTCAGAGCGGGCAATGCCCGTTTCGCGGCCGGACCAATGTCACCCAACAGATCGATCGCCCAACCAAGCTGACCGCCCGAATCATTAGTCGGCTCGGCAATGATGGCAACCAGCCCGGCGACCGGTGGCTCCCGTTCCAGACCAAGCCGCCAGAGGGCAACCGACGCGGACAACCGACAGAAGCGATTGTTCGGATTTGGAACCATCCGACCGGTCGGTCTACCGAGCCCGTACTTGTCAACGGCGAACACCTCCACCGGGGGCAGGTCGGCTTCGAACCGCTGCAAGACCGCGATGGCGTTCGAGCAACCATGAGGCACGATACGAGTCAGCGCATCTGCGGCGGCCAATGATCCCACATACGTCTCGCGCTGGCGGCTCCGGAACGGGTCAACTGGTCCCTGGGCTGGATGGTCGTTGCCGAGCAAGCCGTCAAGCACCGGCGCGGCCGCTTCAGCCGCTGGACCGATTCTCCCAAGAGCACAGCAATAAAACGTGGTGTTAGGATCTTTGTGCTCGCTGATCAGGGCTACCAAGGCCGGCACCGCCGCTGACGCTCCGGGCCCAATCTCGGCCAGGCACTTCGCCGCTTCCCTCCGTGCGTTAATGGTACCCATGATTCCAAACGGACCTTCCCCCACGGGGGCCTTGAGGATCGAGATCAACGCCGGGACCGCCGGCTGGGCAGCCGGCCCGAAGAGCGCAAGCGCCTCCAGCGATCGCAAGGGCGGCCTAGGTCCAGGGGTTTGGAGCGCCCTGATGAGTGAGGCCAGTTGCTCATCGCTATGCGCGGTGATTCGCTGCAAAGCCGATTGCAGCCCTGCCGGGTCAATCACCTGGAGCGCATCGTTGGCCATTTGCCTTACTTGCCCGTCGGGGTCCTGCAGCGCCGCTTGCATCGCCGCGGTCAAGGACTTGCCGGCCGGACCCAATTCCCGCAGATCAACCAAGGCATGCAGCTTTGGGCCCAAGTCCGGGGCAGACAGCGCATCCGCGCAAAGCCGCAGCACTTGGTTCGTTCGACGATCGATAACCCAAAGCGCATCCGCCACGGCCCAGGCAAGCTGTTGGTTGTTGCCGGCATCCAGTTTCAGCAGCGCTGGCACCGCCGCTCCGGCCTTCGGCCCGACGCTCCGCAGGAAGAGCGTGCCCTCAAGCTGGGTTCCAGCATCCGGGCTGTTCAGGTAGCTCATGAACTCCGGCACTAACCCCGCCGCGCTGCCCCCCATCGAGAACAACGCGCCGCGAACCTCCTGCCGGAGCCGCCAGTCCTCCGCCGGGTCTCGATAGATCGACATCAACGTCGGGATGGCTTGCGCCGACACCGGTCCCAGTTTTCCAATCAGAAAAGCCGCTGTGTCACGGCGTTCCCTTCGCGAGAATCGTCCTCCTTTCAAGGTTCTGACGAGGAACGGTACGGCTGCGGGTCCCATCGCCTTGAATGCTGCGACATCGACCTTTGGGTCAGCCATGTTAGTTAGCAAGTGGTCGAGCCAAAAACTGGCCGGCTTGCCTTGATACACCGGCTCTGCGGACCGAAGTCTGACCACACCAATCATGGTGATCCCGGCAGTCATCAACGCAAACACAACGATCCAACGCCGCTTCTGCACCTTAGAACGGTTGTATGGGGGGGCGCGCTTGGGTGACGCCAGTTTCGCAGCCATTCCCTTTATCCCAGGCTCCTTTGAGAGCGTGGGTCTGCGACCCGTAGCGGCGGCGAGGCGGAGGGGGCCTGGAATTGTCTTCACTACCAACGGCAGGCTGAGCGTGCGGCGGCTCACAGAGCCCGGGCCAAAATGAGAACTGTGCCAGAACTTGACTTTCACAGCATGTTTCACAGTTCAAGGACTCTAACCGGTTGGCGACGGGTGTCCAGGTTCCCTTTCTGTCGAGTGTGACCGCGATAACTCCTCCGCCACGAGGCACTCCATCCGCACGCTTCCATCACCCGCCGGTGGTAAGGCCGAGCCGTGGAGGCGAAGGCGGGGAAACTCGCATGCGCGTCTGGACGGGTGACACAGCGGCATTCTCAGCCGGACGATCGTGATGGCCGTGCGAAGTGTCATTTATTGTAATGACGTGAGCTGCTCGGGTGTCAATATCATCAAGAACTTGGATCTCGACGTCGCAGAGTGCCTGGCGCACGCGCGCCGGCAGGACCAGGATGCCGCCCGCTCGTTGGTGGAGCATTTGTATCTGACGGTGATCCGAATCGTGCGGCGTCATCTGCCGCGTCGAGCGGCCGAAGAAGACCTGGCACAGGAAATCTTTGTGCAAATTTTTCAGCAACTGGATCGCTTCCAGGGCGAGGCGCCTTTGGAGCACTGGGTCTCCCGCATCGCGGTGAACCATTGCTTGCCAGAAGTCCCGAGAAGGTTTGAAGCAGGCGCTGAAGATTGATCTGCCGTCGCAGTAAATATAGCCCGCGCACGCACGGAC
>JAGWYX010000612.1 GCA_018969165.1 Verrucomicrobiota bacterium | reverse complement strand
TTCGGCTGGACCAACCGCCCCCTGAACCGGTATTTGGGTACGCCGGGAGTATTTCATTGCCCGAGCGACAAGGGCGATTCGCACCCCGCGGTCGTCGGGGTGAAGAATTGCTACGTCGCTTACGGCACAAGCTATCTTGTCCAATGGGAATACGACTCCTATCGCGTCCAGCATGCGACCTGTACCCCCTTCCCCGGGGATCCACCGGTCAAACGAACGGGCTTCACCAACACCGCCAACAAGATCATCCAGGGTGACTGGCCCTGGCACGGCGACCGGCCGATCAGCGATCCACGCACGCGTTGGCATCTGCGGAGCGGCCGGCGGACTTTCAATATGCTTTTCGCCGACAGCCATTGTTCCTTTTACACCTTTCCCCTCAGCGTCGAATCCATGGGTTACTCGCCGCCCTGGGGATCGGACCCGCCGCCGGACGCGGGCTTCGGATGGTGGTGACCGGCTCTCGATACACCGCCTCGGCGGTAGTGCCGATTTGATGTTCGACCCCGTAGGCATCTGTCGGGCTGACTGATTTGGCTTACGGCCCCCGCTCAGCCCTGGATTTCGGGTCCAACCGCCAGACCCCCACATATTGAACCAGAATGGGGTTATTCTGCCAGTCGGCACCCTTGTTATCGTTATCCAAAAGAAGAAAAATGTACATCCCGCTCGCCTTATTTGTGGCGCTGGAGCCCAGCGTATATGGCGACCACAATGGCTTCCCATCCAGATAGAATTGCATGGAGCCGTATGGTCCCGAACCGTCGTTCCTCCAGTATAACCCGTAGGTGTGCCAATCCGCGGATAGAGCGGTGAGCGGTGAGGTTCCATGGGGGCCACCGTAAGCGTTATCTTACCGCGCACCGCCGGGACCGTAGTCGTGGATGCCAAAGTAGATCTGGTTGTTGGCCTGGTCGAGGTTGGCGTCCCAAGTTGGTCTCTCCCCGACATTGATTTCCGGCAGCCAATCCGTGGGGCTCTTAAGACCCTCCGGGATGGGGTGCATCCAGAAGTCGGAGTGAAGGCCCGACCCTCGCCATGGGTGTTGTGTGGCACCTTGAAGCGGGCCTCCCAGAACCCAAACTTCTGGATGAACTTGGCATTCCGGGCGGTCGTGCCGCCGGTTTGCAGCGCGGCGCTGGGAGTGCCCGGGGAGCGCATCTCCAGACCATTCGTCCGGCTGAGAGTGCAGCCCTCGTAGTGTTGTCCGCACGGGTCGTTTGTTTCGCCGAACATGTCGGTATTGCCGCGTCAGTCCGTGTCGGCGACGGCGACGCGGCTCACGGGGTGACCGTGTGCGCGAGGGTCACCCGCGATTCGGCGGTCTGCCAGCCGCCACCAAGCGCTTTGTAGAGCGCGACGACGTCGGTGGCCACGGCCCGGTCGCTTTGGACCAGCGCGTCCTCGGCCTGGTAGAGGGAACGCTCGGCTTCGAGGACGTTGACGAAGGCGGTCAGGCCCTGGGTGTAAAGGCGCCGGGCCAAATCCAGGGATTCCCGGCTCGAGGCCACCGCGGTGCGGAGCGAGCGGCGGCGGACCTGTTCGTTTGCGTAAGCTTCCAGGCCGTCTTCCACGTCCTGGAACGCGCTCAGGGCGGTCCTTTCATAAGCCGCCAGGGCCTGTTCCTGGCGCGCGGTTTGGACCCGGATGTTAGCGCGAATGCGGCCAGCCTCGAAAATCTTCCATTGGACCGTCGGTCCGAGGGACCAGAACCGGCTCCCGGCGGTGAACCAGTCACCGGAGCTGATGCTCTCGAACCCGCCGATCCCCGTGAGGGAGATTTTTGGGAAAAGGTCCGCCATGGCCACGCCGATGTTGGCGGTGGCGGCGGCCAACTGTCGCTCGGCCTTTTGGACGTCGGGCCGGCGCAGCAAGAGGTCGGAAGGCAATCCCACCGGAACCTCCGGTGGCGCCGCGGGGATCGGCGCGTCCTCGGACAATTCCGCCAGCAAGGCGCCGGGCGGTAGGCCGAGCAGGACGCCCAGCCGATGAATCCCGGCCTGGCGCGCGGTTTTCAGGGCGGGCACCTCGGCCTCGGTCGTCGCGAGCAATGTCGCGGCCTGCTGCACGTCGAGGTCGGTGGCCACGCCGTTGGTGAACCGGTCTTGCGCGATGGCCAGGGCCTCGGCTTGCGCCCGGAGGTTTTCCCGGGCGATGGCCAATCGGCGTTGATCGGCGCGAACCTCGAGGTAATTGCGGGCGACGTCGCCGAGCAGCGTGAGCAGGGTGTCGCGCCGACCGTATTCGGCGGCGCCGACTTCTGCGCGGGCGGCCTCTCTGGCACGGCGTTGGCCGCCGAAAACATCAAGCTCCCAGGAAGCATCGAAGCCAACCTGGTAGACATCGTTCTCGAACGGCACTTCGGGCGGGACGGGCAGCGAGCCGAGCACGGGTTGGTGATGGCTGGTCCCCGCGCGGGCGTAAGACCCGGAGACATCCGCCGAGGGCCAGAGGGCGGCGGAAGCGATGCCGTATCGCGCCCGCGCCTCGAGCACGCGCGCCCGGGCGCTGCGCAGGTCGAGGTTCGAGGCAGTCGCGCGCGCGATCAGCGAGTCCAGCTCGGGATCGTGGAACGATTTCCACCAGGCGTCCAGGTCGGCGGGGGCGTTGGATTCGCCGCCGGCGAGCGGTTCGCTCCAGTGAGCGGGACTGCTGAGCGCGGGGCGATGGTAGTTCGGGCCAACGACACACCCCGTCACCGCGAGGGCCAACAGGGCGATCAGAATCAAGGGAATCGGTTTCATAATAGGTCTCTTTCAATGGACCGCGATTGGGCCGCGGATTTTTGCCCGTTTCAGGAGCAGCGCGCCGGCGATGCAGGCGAGGCAGAGCACCGCGAACCAGCGGAAGTTGTCGAGGTAAGCGAGCAGATTGGCTTGGGCCAACACTGTGTGATAGAGCGAGCCGAGGGCCTGTTGACGAGCGCCCACGGGGCCACTGTAGGTGGCAAAGGCCGCGGTGAGCGTGCGAAGCGCGTGTTGGTAGGGAGCGGCGTAAGGCGTCAGGTCGCCGACGAGCGTCGTCTGGTGCCCCTGGGCTCGGCGCGCGATCAGAGTGGTGACCAGCGAGATGCCGACGCTGCCGCCGACATTGCGCATCAGGTTGAAGATGCCGCTGCCGTTGCCGATCTGTTCCGGTTTGAGCGCGCTGAGCGCCAGAGTGTTCAGCGGCACGAACATGAAGGCAATCGCGGCGCCGCTGAAAAACAACGGCCAAAACAACAGGCCCGGCGAGAGGTCGAGCGAGAGTTGCGCCAACGCATATGCCGCGGCGCCGAACGAAAGAAAGCCGCCGGCCACCAGGTAACGTCCCTGGACGCGGCTGACCAGGCGGCCGGCCAGCGGCATCCCGACCAGGGCGCCCAACCCGCGCGGGATCATGGCGTAGCCGCTTTGCAGGGCCGTGTATCCCATCAACGATTCGAGAAAGAGCGGGATAATGGCGGTGAGGC
>JAGWYX010000611.1 GCA_018969165.1 Verrucomicrobiota bacterium | reverse complement strand
CGCCAAAACTCGACTTGCTTAGAGCGAGTTTCAGGGTTCAAGGACTCTCGCGGACCTGGTATTGGACCCACCAGAAGCATTGGCCGACGCGAACGGACAAAGCCGCGCTCCACGGCTCGAGGATGCGACGGAGGCGGTCGGCGTCGTAATAATTCTTCAGCACGATGTGTTTCGAGCCGTCCGCCAGTTCGCGGCGTTTAAAGGTGTCTTGACTGCCCGGGACCGTGACGCATTCGCCGCCGAGGCCGGGGACAAAGACATTGTCGGCCATGAACACGACCGCCGCCGCGCCGATCCGGCGATGGAATCCCGCGAGGAACTCGCCCAGCCGGGTCCTGGGAACGTGCGAGAACCAGAAGTTGGCCAGCCCGGCGTCGAACTGTCCTGGCACGGCGGACAGAGAGTAGGCGTCGGCCTGGAGCCAAGTCACTTTTTCCGGCGGGAGCGGTTTGGCGCGCGCCAGCGCCAGCATTTGCGCCGACACGTCGATCCCGCAGACCCGCTCGGCACTCGGGACCAGGAACTGGGTCCAGTAACCGGTGCCGCAGGCCACTTCGAGGACGCGCCGGCCACGGAACCACGTCCGCATGGCGCCGACGATCGCCGCCTGTTCGGCCTGACGCACCGGGTCGTTGCGGCGCCACATCGCTTCGTACTCGGGAGCGCGGTGGCTGTAATACTCCGGCAGGTTGGCGGCGGGATCGGTGGGCATCAGAGATTCCAGAGGAAGCGGCCGCGCGGGTCATGAAGCGGCCTTCGGCAGAGCAGCGGCCCACAAAACGGCGCGCGGCGACGGCACGACCCTCCCGGCGGTTGGCGGGCGCGGTTCATGCGCGGTCAGGACAGCAGGCGCTCGAGAAACTCGCGATTGCGGCGCGCGTTGCTCGCGGTTTGCCCGGCGGTCGCGCCGACGGTGCAGCACTCGACCATGATGGGACCGTTGAATCCACCCGCCTTCAGCTTGGCGAACACGCCCTTGAAATCGACCTTGCCGTCGCCGAACTGGATCATGACTTCGCCGCGTGGGGCGGCGCAGTCCTTGGCGCAAAAGCCGGTGACGTGCCCGACGATCGGCTCGAGTTCGGCCACGGGATCTTTGCCGGTATAATAGATGATGTTGCCGGCGTCGTACCAGATGCTGAAATTCGGATGGTTCACCCGTTCGAGGCAACGCACCATTTCCGCGCCCGCCCCGCTGCTGCCGCCGTGCGGTTTGACGGCGACCTGGATGCCGCGGTCCTGCCCGTAAGCGGCCGCGGCACGCATCACCGCGTAGAACGATGCGAAATGCGCCGGGTCCTCGACGCCAAAGGAGAGGACATACCGGAGCCGGAGAAGCGCGGCATGATCGAGCTGGCGCCGGACATCCCGGATGGCGTCGTCGGGGGGGAGATTCGCGGGCGTGTGGAGGGCCGCCATGTTGACCGCCAGCCCGCTGGTGGCCAGACGATCCTTGAGCCGCGCCAGGTATTCCGGCGTCGCCTCGGAACCAATGAACGGTTCCTGCCGCGTCCGGCTTAACAGGCCGGACAGATCGTAGCCGGCGGATTTGATGCTGGCCAGCGCCACGTCCAGGCCCCAGCGGGTCCAGGGTCGATTGAAGCAACCGATGGGCCAGCGCGTGGCGGCGGCGACCGGCGCGCCGCGTTCGGTGGTGACGCAACTGCCGAGGGCGGTCGCGGTGGCGGCGACCGCCGCGGTGTGGAGGAAGTGACGTCGGTTGATCGGTTCGTGGTGCATAGAGGTGGTCTGTTAGTACCGGTTAGCGGCGTCGCCGACCGCAGCGGCCGAGCAGAGTCCTGGAATTCTGAAACTTGCCGTTATCAAGTCAAGTTTTGGCGGCGCTTTGGCGGCCTGCGTCTTCCTCCTCAAGGACTCTATAAGCGAGGCGCGCGGAGGGCGTGTTTTAAGAATGGAGCGCGGCTGTGTCGAAGACCGGCCGCAGCGCGGCGGCCGAGCAAAACGTGCCGGAAACTCAGGGCGTGCCGCGGCCGATCGAGGACGACCCAGCCGCGCTCCGCGTTTTTCAAACACGCGCTGAGGGAATGGGCGAAGGAAAAAGAATCAAAGATGAACGGCAGCGATGACACGAGGCCTGAGGCGCGGCTCGCTGGCAAAGGTCTTCCGGTTGGCGCCCCCCGCGCCAACCTGTGCAAGTCGATCCGGAATCGCAGAGGACACGATTAGAACAGCGGGTTCGGTGCCTTGAACTCGGCAAGCCGGGTCCGTTGCTGGCCTCCGTCCGCGTAGATCCGCAGGCGGATGGTCTTGTCCTGGCGGCCGAAGTCGGCCAGTTCAATCGCATCGAGATCCTCGCTCTCTCCTCGGAAGGGCGCAACCCAGTCGCCCATTTCGCCTTCCTGCCCGCGGTCATTGATCGTCACCGCCACCGCCCCTCGCCCGGCGAACCAGTGGCCGCCCCCGGGGCGGTGCGCGATCCAGAAGATCAGCGAGTCCTTCGGCCCCTGGTGCTGAATTTCGGCCCCGCCGATCCAGCGGCCGAGGCGCGCCGGGGCAAATTTGCGCAGCAGCCGCTGGGCGACGGTGCCGGAGAAGCAGCGGTGGATGCGGCCGAAGGTGACGGCGCGCAACTCGACGATCGAGCCGTCCGGCAGGCGCTGGCGCTGAGCGAACCGCCGCGCCTGCCACGCCTCCCCCCCGATCCACGTCAGCAGGCCGAACAAGGCCAGCGCGAACAGGATCAGCATCGGGCGTTCGCCCCGCGTCATGGCGTCCAACCTGCCCATGGTCTAGCGAGGCGCCGCCTCAGACCTCACGTCAGCTCTGCCATTCATCTTCGATTCTTCCTGTCCTACGTCGGTTTGCTCCGCGCGCCTGACACCGGGCTACCGCTGGCGGACCAGGACGTAGGTTTGGCCGGCGCGGGTCGGGAACTCGAGCACGCCGTCGGCGGGCCTGGTCGGCTTGATCTCCTTGCCTGGCACTCCGCGTTCCCGCGCGAAATGAAAGACCTTTACCGGCCAGCGGCTGCGCACGCGACACGGCCCGCCGCGGCCCGAGACAATCCAGGCATTGACGAGCCGGCCGCCTTGCCAGAGGAGGCGGCGCTGACGGCCGGTCTCGATCACGTCACCGCCGATGCCGCGGTGGTGATCGACGCCGACCTGCAGGATCCGCCGGAACTGATCCCCGCCCTGGTCGAGCAATGGCGGGCCGGCTACGACGTGGTGTACGCCACGCGCAGCGCACGCGAAGGCGAGAGCGGCTTCAAGCGATTCACCGCGGCGGCGTTCTACCGCAGCATGGAGCGCCTGTCCGACACCCCGATCCCCCGCGACACCGGCGATTTCCGCCTGCTCTCGCGGCGGGCGCTGGACGCCCTGGGCCAGCTGCGCGAACGCCAGCGTTTCATGAAAGGCCTGTTCAGCTGGATCGGCTACCGGCAGACCGCCGTGCACTACCTGCGCGAGCCGCGCCAGGCCGGCACCACCAAGTGG
>JAGWYX010000610.1 GCA_018969165.1 Verrucomicrobiota bacterium | reverse complement strand
GATCGCCAACCGGTCCAACCTGGCCAACAGCTTCTGCTCGGGGATCATTCAGACCGATAACCATCGGCTCTACAAAACCCCGACCTATTACGCGCAGCAGCTTTACGCCACGCTGGCCGGCAATCGGCCCTTGCGCCTCGAATCCGAACTCCCCCCCAATGTCGGGCTCGATCTGGATGCGACCCTCTCGGCGCGGGGCGACGCCGTCGTGCTCTTCGCGGTCAATCCAGGCCCGGAGCCGATCCGCCGGCCGCTGGATTTCTCCGCCTTCGGCCACCGCGGGCAAAGCCTCGAAGTCTGGACGCTGACCGATCGTCGCCACGCGGGCGAACCGGACGTGACCAACAGTCTTGCCGACCCGGAGCGCGTGACGCCGGCACGATCGGTCTTCCGCGCCGAC
Source organism: Verrucomicrobiota bacterium (assembly GCA_018969165.1). Classification (GTDB taxonomy): domain Bacteria; phylum Verrucomicrobiota; class Verrucomicrobiia; order Limisphaerales; family JAGWYX01; genus JAGWYX01. Next base: position 3,062 of record JAGWYX010000610.1, on the reverse strand, counting down.
GGGCCGCGGTTCGACTACCAATTCCCGGCGCTGTCGCTCACGGTGCTGCGCTGGAAGGTCCGTTGAACACCCCGAGATCCGCCGCCACGCGCATTTGGATTTGCGCCGGCGCGGCCGTTCGGTTTTAATGATCCTGATTTGTGCCATTGGTCGAGTTCAGTTCCACCACTGATGTCGTACCCGACGCCGCCACGCGCGAATCCGGCGGGATTAACCGGCCGGATTCCAAACGGTCGTCGCGATTATAGCGGATTTCTGTATCGCCGCGTTCTATAGATACCCGACATTCGCAGCGATCAACCCTTAAGCGAAGGGCGCGTTATGTATAAAATCATCGGAGCCGACCAACAGGAGTACGGGCCGATCTCGGCCGAGCAGTTACGCCAATGGATCACGGAAGGGCGGGCCAACGCGCAAACCCGCGCGCGAGCCGAAGGGAGTCCGGACTGGAAAACCCTGGCCGAATTCCCCGAGTTCGCTGAGGTGCTGGGCGTCAAGGGACCCCCACCCCCGTTGCCTTCGGGCGGGCGGGTCACTACCGACACCGAGCGCGCCGCCGACCGCCTTGCGGAGCAAATCCTGGCGCGGGATTACCAGTTGGACATCGGCCGGTGCCTCGCGCGCGGCTGGGACCTGGTGAAAGAGCATTTCTGGCTGACGGTCGGCGCGGTGTTCATCGTCACCATGGTGGAAGGCGTGGTCGGGGCTACGGGGGTGGGCGCGCTTTTGGCTGGCGTGTTCAACGGGGGCCTTTTTTACCTGTTCCTGAAGCTGGCACGCCGCCAGCCAGCCGGGGTCGAGGATGCCTTTGCCGGGTTCAAATTAGCCTTCGTCCAGTTGCTGCTGGCGGGGATCGTGGTCGGCATCCTCAGCAGCCTGGGATTCATGCTCTGCATCCTCCCGGGGATATACCTGTCGGTGGCGTGGGCCTTGACGATGCCGCTGGTGATCGACAAAGGGATGGACTTCTGGCCGGCGATGGAGTTGGGGCGCAAGGTCATCAGCCGGCATTGGTGGAGCATGTTTGGATTGTTGCTGGTCAATTGCTTGATTTGCGTGCTGGGCCTGCTTTGCTGCTTGATCGGCATCTTTGTGGCCATGCCGGTCGTCGTCGGCGCGCTCGTTTATGCGTATGAGGACATCTTCGGCGCGGCTCCAGCGCCCACCGCCACCGCCGCCTGAGCCAGGGCCACCGCCACTGCCCGTCCGGGCGCCGGGTGCGACGCGGCGCGCCAGCCGCTGGGTCTATGCCGGGTGGCTAGCCGGGGCGGCGACTTTGTGCGTGGGGCTGGAGTTGGCGGGGGCTTGGCACCTGGCCTTGCCAGTCTGCCTGTTCAAGACCCTGACCGGCTGGCCGTGCCCGTTCTGTGGCAGTACCCGCTGCCTGACGGCGCTGGGCCAGGGGGACCTGGCCGCCGCGCTGCGCTGGAATCCGCTGGCCTTACTCGGGAGCCTGGCCGTCCTGACCTGGACGCTGGCGGGCTTGCTGCAACCGACTTGGCCAACGCGCGCTTGGGCGAAATTCCAGGGCTGGTTCGGCGGCTATACGTGGCTGGCCGGGCTGGCTTGTGTTTCGGCGAATTGGCTGTATTTGCTATTTCGCCTGCCGCGGTGAGAGGGCGCAGAGGTTCTTCACGACGGCATCTGGCCCCTTGAGCCGCTGAACCTCGAGGCGTTCCGTGGGAGCCTCGAACCGAGGCGTGCGCGGACTGAGGTTTGCCGCTACCCGGCCATGACGAATCTACGGCGCGCTGCGGGCGCGGTAGAACTTCGCGCTTGCCCCCGGCGCGTTGGTATCCAGAAAGTCCATCACGCCGTTGCTGGAATTGAGTGTGGTGCGCGGCAGCCAGGTCAGGAGGTCGCTCGAGGATTCGATCGTGTAAGCCGCCCCCGGCGCGCCGTAAACCTGGAGGAGGAATTGTCCATTGGACATAAGGCCGACAGTCTGGAGCGACGGCGCGATGCTTGGCGCGGACTGAGCGCTGAGTTTGTAATTGTCAAAGACCATGTAATTGTCTCCGGGATTAGCCGGGTCGTAGATGGCCCAAACGGCATCGACATCCCCGAGGGTCAGCACGGCGTTGGCGGTCGTGATGGGTTTGGCGTTGACAACATTCACGCCGTTAACCGTGGCGCTCCAGAGATTGTTCTGAAAGTCCATCGAGATCACCAACTGATACATTACGGAATTGGTGAAACTGACCCCGGTCGAGACAAAGCCCTTGCCGTCGTCCAGGGCGTAATTGATCGTCAAGTAATAGTTGTCGAAGTCCAGGCTGAAGAGCCGGCTGGCGCCCAGGGTGTTGGTGCCCACCGCATTGGTGTAGAAGTTATAGGCGCTCCAGCGGAAATCGTCCCAGTTGGTGTTGCTGGAGTCGGTGATGGCCAGCAGCGCCGAAAACGTCACCAGCGTCCCGTTCGTCCCGGCCGGCACGTAGTTGATCGGGTGCCACACGTTGAGCGTCGCGTTGGTGCCGTCCGGCGGCGAGTAACCCAGAAAGGCCTGCTGGCCGTCCCCCTGAAAAAAGTTCGTCAACAAACCGTTGCTGCCCGATCCGTCGCTCACCCATCCATTCTGTCCCACCAGGGTGTAGCGGGGATCGTAACCCTCGGAGAACTCGAAGCCGGTGGAATAGAGCGCCTGGGGCTGGCCGCCGGCGCTTTGGCCAGGACACGGGAAGGCCGCGCCTGCCAACCCCGCCAGCCATCCGAAGCGCATGAGGAGACAAGTGGTGGATCGCATGCTCAATGGTTCCTATTGGTCGAGGTTAGTCCGTGGATGCTGGGGCGTGCCGACTCCTGCCGGTGTGGCTTGCGAGGGCTCGGGTCAGTTGTTGCGCCGCCCTGGTCCTGGCTCCGGCGCGGAGGACCTCGGCGGCCGGTTCACCGACGGGCTGCTGACCGCCGGTGGGCGCGCGGGTTGGTACGACGGGGACGACGGCGCCCAGCGCGGCTGGGAATAGACAGTTTGGGGTACCGGGGCCGCTGGTGGCGCGTAAGCCGGACGCTCGAAGGTCGGCCGCGACGAATAGGTGGGCGGCCAGTCGTTCGGCACCCGTGCC
>JAGWYX010000609.1 GCA_018969165.1 Verrucomicrobiota bacterium | reverse complement strand
CACGCGGATCCAGGGCAGGGCCTTGGCGACGGAGTCCAGGTTGCGCCACGGCACGATCCGGTTCAAGACCGGGTCGGCGTAGGCCTCCAGATCCTCGACCTGGCCATCGTCGTTGAAATCGCCATACTCGATCCGGCACGTGCCCGCGGGGGCGGCCTGGTAGAAGCTGTTCAAACCCCAGTTGCCCGCCACAATGTCCGGTCGGCCGTCTCCGTCCAGGTCCACCGTGGCGACGCTGTTCCACCAGCCCGTCAGGTCGTGGAGCGTGGCAGCCGGGACGTGCAGCGACGTCGGAACGCGCACCGGTGGATTCCATTCGGTGAGTCGGCCGTGATCGTTGTGGAAAATGCGCACCGCTCCCCACTCGCAGGCCAGGATCAAATCCGGCCATCCATCGCCGTCAAGATCGCTGAAGACCGCCCCGCTGACCAAGCCGACCTGCGAGAGGAGCGGGTCGTTCGCAGAATCCGGGACCAGGCGTCCGCCGCGCTGCAAGAACAACCGAGAGGTTGCCGGCGCCGGGTACTGGCCGGCCAGGACGCGTCCGCCCAGGAATAAATCCAACGCGCCATCCCCATCCACGTCGGCCGCCGCCAGGGGGCCGGAGCTGGAAGCGCCACCGGGCAGGGGTTGGCCGGCGGCGACCGCGCCCCGCTGGAAATCGAATCTGAGTGCGGCCGGCTGGTTGGTGGTGCCAGCGCTTTGGTAATTGGCCAAACCAACGAAGACCGAAGCGCCGTTGGTGCCATTGGCCCAACCCACAATGCCGGCGGCGTCGTCCGGGAGCGCCAGGTCGAGGGCCGGCGTCGGCATTCGCCGAAAACCGCCGTGACCGTCGGCGTGGTAAACTGCCAACGTGCCGCCCTTGCCAGCGCCGAGGACCAGTTCGTCCTGTCCGTCGCCGTCCACATCGCACCAGGCCACCCCCGGCCCCAGTTGACTGAGTTTGCGAGGCAGGCTCGGTTGCAGTTCGAAGTCATCGAACGAATCCTCGGTGTGGGTGTGGCCCAACCGCTCGCTAATGTCCTCGAACAACGGGCCAGGCGAGGCCACGACCGTTGCCGGTCGAGGTCGGGCCGCGGCCTCGTCCACTTCGTACCGCCGATTGGCCTGGACCTGGTTCACCCGGCTCCAGAGGCCGCTGCGCCAATGGACCTCGAGCCGCATTCGGTTGGTGAGACTCCCGGCGGCAAACGTCCGCTCGGGCGCGTCGCTCGACATGTATCGCCCGCCGCTGATCATCTCCTGACTTTGCATCGGTACCGCGCCACCGTAGAGCCAGATGCGGGCGCCGATCCCTTCGGTATTGGGCGGACGGCCCTTCAGGCGCACGGCGACACGGGGCGCCGCGGTGTCATTGCGGTAAACCAGCACAGGCCCGTTCAAGCAGTTGATCACCACGTCCAGGTCTCCATCGTTATCCAGGTCCGCCAGGGCAATGCCGTGGGAGACCTGGCGGGAGTCGAACCCCCAATTCGTGCCGACTTCCTCGAATGTCAGGTTGCCGCGATTGCGGAAGGCCAGGTTGGGCGTCAGGAGTTTCGGGAAGAACTCAAGGACCCGTAACAACTGGTTACCCCGCTGGCGGCGCAACTCTTCCGTCCGTTGAATCGCGTCCAGATCCTGGGTATCGAAAATGTGGCCATTGACGACCAGCAAATCCTCGTAGCCGTCCAGGTCCACATCCAGGAACACCGGGCACCAGGACCACTCGGAGGCGGCCACGCCGCTGTAATTTGCGATCTCGGCATACGTGCCATCGCCACGGTTGTAGAAGAGTGTGTTCTGGCGAATCTGCGGGCGGTCGGCGGCGACCTCGCCGGTGAAGGCCGGCGGCGGATTCGAGGGGCTGATCTGGGTCATCTGGAGCACGTGCGAGCGACTGAGCATGTCGGCAACGACCAATTCGTCTTTGCCGTCCCGGTCGAGGTCCGCGAAATCGACTCCCATCGAGAAGTGGCTGGTGTGGCGCAGGGCCGGGCGCGCAATCGCGCGGAAATGGCCGTGGCCGTCGTTGATCCAGATCCGGTCCGGGTTTTCGAAATCGTTGCAGACGTAAATGTCCGGGTAGCCGTCCTGGTTGATGTCGCGGAACATCACCGACAAGCCCAGGTCCCACTGCGCGCGCGCCAGCGGTTTGCCCTCCTCGTCCAGGAACGCCCCGTCGGTCCAGGACAACGGCTGGAAATGGCCCTGGCCGTCGTTGAGATAGACCGCGTGCGGTTCGCCGAACTCGACGAGCTTGCCGTCGATGATTTTGATCCGGTTGCGATATCGGCCCACGACCTCCTCGCGTCCACCGACCATCCGGGTCGTGAGGTTCAAGCCGCTGCGGATGGTGTTTTCGCCGTAGTTGGCCACGTAAAGGTCCAGGCTGCCATTGCCGTCGATGTCCGCCAAAGCCATCGAGGTGCTGCCGGTTCGGGCCGCCAACTCCGAGGCCTGCGCGTCCCGGAAATGCCCGTGCCCGTCGTTCCGAAACAGCTTGACCCCTTTGCCCGAGTAGGACACCAGCAGGTCCAACGCGCCGTCCCCGTCCACGTCCGCCAGGACCGCGCCCCGCGCCAACTGGTTGCTCGACTCCAGACCCGCCTCGGCCGTCACATCCTGGAATCGCCAGTTCCCGAGATTCTTGTAGAGCACGCTCCGGCCGTTCAAATTGCACAGGTAGATATCGATCCAACCGTCGCCGTCCACGTCTCCCAGCGCCACCCCCGAGCCATTGAGCAGGTTCTGGTTGCGGTACATTTCACTCTCCAGCAGGATATTCGTGAAACTGATTCCGGTCATTGCGCCAGGAAGCAAGGTGAAGCCGGTATGCCCCTGCGCCGGCACGCTCAAGTCGCTCCAGCGGCAACCGTCACCCGTATGCCAGACCGGCGAGTTCGCCCCGCTGACCGCACTGATCCACGCCAGAAACGAGGCCATCAGCGTGGACACCCGACCCAGCCTCGGGAATCCGCGCCGGGACGATTGACACCGGGCGAGACCGACGGCCGATGGTCGGGCGAGCGATCGACCTCCTGCCGCCAACCACGCCGATCGAAACGCGACGGCACGGACGCGCCGCTCAGCAGGAACTCCATTTCGCGATTGCGCCTGCGCCGAACCTGTGAGGGAGGGAGGACGGGGCTGCGGCGCCACCAGGACGAGCGGCAGCCCGACCCTGCCAATTTTCGCTTCAAGGGATGCAGACAAACATTTCATTCAACGATGGAGGTCCGGTGAACCGAGTTCAGCTCAAGCTCGGGCGCGTCAGCCGGCGATGCCCGCGCCCCGCGCGTCGCCCCTGCTCGCGCCCAACCCCAGAGACTCGTCCTCATCGTCCCGGATCAGATCGCAGGCGCTGGCGGAAGGGACAGGATTCGAACCTGCGGTAGAGTTGCCCCTACTCCTGATTTCGAGTCAGGCGCCTTAGACCACTCAGCCACCCTTCCGTCTGCGAAGTATTTCGCACGAAAG
>JAGWYX010000608.1 GCA_018969165.1 Verrucomicrobiota bacterium | reverse complement strand
CCTGACCCCGGCCAAGCAGAGGTGTTCGCGGCTTTACGTCCGTGCCAAGGGATGTAAACTCCCAATCCGATGAACTCAAGACTGCCTCTCGCGAATTCCGCCGGTGCTGGCGGACCACGCTCACGTGCGGGCCTGATCCCTCGACGATCGTTCCTGCGGGCAGTCGGATTAGGTGCCGCCGCCGCGGGACTCTCGGCCAGTAACGGAGCGTCAGCGGCGGCTGGCGAAAAGGTAATCCAGGGATTCGAGGCGTCGCCGGCGAATTCTCAGACTTCCGAAGGTTGGCGGCCGGTGTCGGATCGCAAGCTGCGGGTCGGTCTGGTCGGCTATGGCGTCTGCAAGTTCAGTGCGGCTTTTGGGTTCCAAGACCACCCCAATGTTGAAGTGGTCGCGGTGAGCGATTTGATCCCCGACCGTTGTGCCGAGTTGGCGGCGGTCACGCGCTGCGCCAAAAGATATCCGTCGCTGGAGGAACTGGTGAAGGACCGCCGGATCGAAGCGGTATTCGTTGCGACGGATGCTCCAAGCCATGTGCGGCATTGCATCGAGGTCTTGCGGCATGGCAAGCATGTGGCCTGCGCGGTGCCGGCGGCGTTCGGGACGTCGGAGCAGGCGCACCAGTTGATCGACGCGGTGCGATCGAGCGGGCTCAAATACATGATGTTCGAGACCTCGTGCTTTCGCGAGGACAACTATGGGATGCGGCAGATTTACCGCGCGGGCGGTTTTGGCAAGCTGGTGTATGCCGAAGGCGAGTATTACCATTACATGGCGCAGCCGATTGATTCCTACAAGGGCTGGCGCATCGGTCTTCCGCCGCAGTGGTATCCCACGCACTCGAACGCGTATTACGGGGGCGTAACCGGCGGGAGCTTCACAGAAGTCTCGTGCCTGGGCATTCCCAGCCGCATCGAGCACCTGCGATCGGCCCACAACAGCTACCGCAACCCGTTCGGAACCGAGATCGCGCTGCTTCGCACGAGCGAAGGCGGCATGGCGCGTATGGCTGTCAGTTGGGACACACCGGGCTTCGGCGGCGAGATGGGCCGAATCCGCGGGCAACGCGGGACATTCTACGGCAAATACGAGGGGCTGGAGACCCGGTTGCCATCGATCCGGCGTCCACCATTGCCACCTGGCGTCGCCCCCGGGGGACACGGCGGTTCCCACGGCTATCTCATGAACGAGTTCGTCACGGCGATCCTGCAGGAGCGCACGCCCTTGGTGGATGTCGCCCTGGCGTTGAACCTGACGGTGGCCGGCCTGGTGGCGCACCAGTCCGCGCTCAAGGGCGGTGAGCTTTTGAAGATTCCGCAGTTCCAGCTCTGACCAAGTGCGATGAGTGCAAGTTGCGGGACACAGCGGTTGCAAGGCGTGAACCAGGAATGCAGGCGATGAACCCGTGCTTGAAGTGCTGGCTGCGGTCGTGTTTCGCGTTCGGCGTCGCTTTAACCCGACTCGTGTTTGATGGCCAAGCCGCGGAGGTGGCATCCCCGCTGGGGCCACCCGGCGTGACGGCGACGTACCGGATCGAGGCCGGGTCGGACTCGCGCGGCAGTTCCGTCGAGCGGTTCACGCTCAGTCTGGGGCCAGTCGAGCCGGCCAAGGGTGGGTCTTGCCAATGGCTCGAGCTGCAGGCCGTCAAAGTCAACGGGGAACGCTTCGCCGTCTGGGTTCTGGCCCGGCAATATCCGGCGCGGACGTTGGCAGCCGCGAGGGCCAACACCGCGCGTTACCTGTTCCAGGAAGGAGATGACCCGCCTCAGGAATACGCGGACCGATTTACCGGCGCGGCGGTGTTGCCTTCACTCGGCGCGTGGGAATACCTGTGGCCGCGACCCGCATCGGATGATTTCCGGGACGGGGTCGTGGCGGCGCGCGTGAGCTGGCTTGGACATGCGTATGCGTTCGAGCCGACCAACCGGACCTCGGCGTTCCCGGTGCCGCGCGAGGTTCATCGATTGGCCCTGTTGCCAGATGTGCTGGTCGGCGTGCCGAGCACCTCGCGCACGCGAGACGACTCCCGTCGCTACGACGGATCGGATTATCCGATGGTGCGGTTGACCCGCGCCGATTTCACCGAGATGATTCGGGCGGGAATGAATTGTTTTCACGTGGACGCCGAGCAAGCACGGTGGCTCAGGGATGAGCCGGTATTTTACTGGGGCGTTGGCGGGAGCGACGTGCCATTTCCAGAATGTCTGTTCCGCAGCACGTATCTCGGCCCGGCGCTGTTCCTCGACGAACCGGCCGTGGGCACGCGCGATTACGTCATTCGCCCGCGGCTGGCGAAAGACCCAGCCTTCGGGCAGGAGATCACCCCGCAGGTGGTGCTTGAGGGGTTCAAAGCGCATTTTCACCAGGCGGTGCGGGAGGGCGCGCCGACTGTGCTAGTGAAGGGCCTGCGCGGCCGCGCCGATGTGGATCTCGGGACGATGCGTATCCCGCAACGCAATCTATACTCCTGGGAGACGATGATCGCCTCGGCGGCCTGGCAACTGACCGCCGAACCTGACGGCGGGCCGTGTGCGCTTGTATTCGAGCCGCCCGGACGGCTCGGCAGCCACCGCACGTTGCCCGAGATGAACATGGCCTATGGGTGCGAGTTGCCCCCGGACGATCCGGCAAACCTGGCGGACGTGATCAACGGGTTCCTGCGCGGCGCGGCGCGGGTGGCGCACAAGGACTGGGGCGTGAGCATCTACGGCGCGGTGGACGGGGCGGACGCGCCGTGGCTGCTGACGCACGCTTACGATCTCGGGGCGAAATATTTTTTCTTCTGGGACAACGCCCAACTGGCTTGCGTTCCGTACGGTGAGTGCCTCGCCCTATCCCGCCATCTTTGGGCGCATGTCGAGAACTACCCGGAGCGTGACCTCGATCGACTCCGGCACGCCGCGGAGGTCGCCATTCTCCTGCCGCCCGGTTACAACCTCGGCCATGTCCAGATGGGCCGGGGGAACCTTTGGGGTTTGGGCGAATTGAATCTTGAACGCACCAACCGGTATGGCATTCGCTATCGCCAGGTCATGGGCAACTTCTTTACCGAGATCGAACGCTGCCGACGGTTGAGCGTCGCCTTTGATCTACTCTGGGACCTGGACGGTCTGTCCCTGGACGGTTACCGCGAAATCGTCCGCGTGCGGGAGGACGGTCGCGTCGAGGTGCTCGCGCACGGCCGCCGGACGGTGCGGGACGGGCCGCGCGTTCCCGAGCGACCGGGGGGCGAGCCGCCGCAGTTGGTTGTCGAGCTTTCTGGGTTAACCGGCGGCGTGCCTTGCACGGTGACGGCGCGTGCCCGCGTTACCGAAGGGTCGGCGCCGATTTACTACACCACCGGAGCCGACCGACGCGGGGTTTATCACAACGTGAGGGTGATGTGGGAACTCTACGGGCCGGAGGCGGAGGATTACCGTGCGCCCGTCAGCAGAGTCCTTGAGCCTGAAGCAGGCACGGGCGCGTCCCGGAC
>JAGWYX010000607.1 GCA_018969165.1 Verrucomicrobiota bacterium | reverse complement strand
AGGGCCGAGCTGCCGCTCGGCCCGGCGGCGCGGCAGCGCCGCCCTACCGGGTTCAGGGTGCCCATGCACGGTCGAGGGACCATGGTGGCTTCCCATGACCCGCCCGAACGACCGCCAGGTTTTGGACTGCGCCAGTCCTCTGGCGCTGGCCGGTGCGCCCGTGGGAAAGCGGCAGAGGGCTGCCGCACTCCAAGACGCTGTCGCGCTGGCTCCACCGCATCCTGGTTCCTGGTTCCACTTCAGGCGCTGTCCCGAAGGCGGGCGTCGCCTGATCCTCGTAGCATTGGACATCAGTCCGCTCACGCCTGCTTCCGAAGCAGTCAGAGCCGACTTACGTCGGCTGCTACGGTTCCGATCTTCCTTCGCCGCTCGGCCCTCGCATTTTCGAAACCTTGATTGCCACGTTGTATGACTGACGAATCATTGCCTTCACCACCCGCGGTGCGGACCCGCGAATTGTCCCGATCGTATGGGACGTTGCTGGCGCTGAACGGACTCGACCTCGAAGTCAACCGCGGCGACCTCTTCGGGTTCATCGGCTCGAATGGCGCCGGCAAGACGACCACCTTGCGCATCCTGGCGACGTTTCTGGCGCCCTCAGCCGGCTCGGCCGAGGTCCTGGGGCACGACGTTGTCCGCCACGCCGAGTCGGTGCGCCGGATTATCGGTTACATGCCGGACTTTTTTGGAGTTTACAAGGACATGGAGGTGACCGAGTACCTGGATTTTTTCGGGGCGTGCTACAAAATCCCGACGGTCCTGCGTGAGAAGACGGTTGCCGACGTATTGGAGCTGGTGGGCTTGAGCGATAAACGCGGCTCGCTGATCGGGGCGTTGAGCCGGGGGATGCAGCAGCGTCTGGGGCTGGCGCGGGTGTTGATTCACGACCCGCAGGTGCTGCTGCTGGATGAACCGGCCAGCGGGCTGGACCCGCGGGCGCGGATCGAGATGATGGCCATCCTTCAGGAACTGCAGCGGCTGGGCAAAACCATCATTATCTCCTCGCACATCCTCAGCGAGCTGCAGACGCTCTGCAACCGGGTCGCGATCATCGAAAAGGGCAAATTGATCTACAGCGGGCCGGTCCAGGGCGTGCGCGATCACCTGGCCGCCGGGCGCGTGTTCTGGGTCAAGGTCCTCGATGGCGCGGCGCGGGCGATCGAGTTGCTCCAGACCCGCCCGGAGGTGACGGCGGCCGAGGCGATCGAGGGTCGCATCAAGGTGACGTTGTGCGATCACGAGACCGATCCCGGTTGCGTGGCCGAGGTGCTGGTGCACGGCGGGGTGAAGTTGGTCGGGCTGGAGGAGGAAGAGTTGGGCTTGGAGGAGGTCTTCCTGCGGGTCACGCGTGGCGAAACGCAGTGAGCCGTGAGGGGGGTCGCTTCACAAGTTTGGGGGGAGGCTCTCGATGAAGTGGGCGGGAATGGGCGCCTCCTCTCGGCCCTCTCCTCCGCTGGCAGCAGAGGTGAGGGTGCCCGCAGGGCGGGAGAGGAGGCGCCTGTCCTCATCGCCGCGACGGGTGCGCCGACGCGCAACCACGCACTCGAAGAACGGAGTGGCAGCGGACGTGAGTCCGCTCAATTTCTACTCCGGAAAAATCAGAGCCGACTCACGTCGGCTGCTACGGGTCGGGGTTGGATTGACGCCACCGACGCACAACAGTTGTCGGACGTCTAAACTGCTCTCCTGGCATGAATGCCGGACCGGTGATTGTGCGCGAGCTGCGGGCCGAGGCGCGACGGCCGGTCAACCATTGGCTGCGCCTGCTGGCGGCCGGCGCCGGGATTGCGGTCGGCGTCAGTTTGCTGGCCAGCTCGCGTTTGCCGCCGATGCTGCTGGGCGGACACCTGTTCGCGACGCTGCACACGGCGCTGTTTCTCACCTTCCTGGTGGTGGTGCCGCTGATGACGGCCGATTGTGTAAGCCAGGAACGTCGCGAAGGGACCCTCGGCTTGCTGTTCCTGACGCCATTGACGGCGCTCGACATCGTTGCCGGGAAGAGCCTGGTGCACATTGTGCGCGCGCTGACCTTGTTTTTGGCGGTGATCCCGGTCTTGACGCTGCCGTTTTTGCTGGGCGGTGTGGGGCGGCGGGATGTCGCGACTGCAATCACGATCGAGGCCTGCGCGGTCCTGCTTGGAATGGCCGGCGGCCTGCTGGCTACGTCCAAGAGCGGAACGGCCATGCAAGTGATGGTGTGGGCGGAGTTATTCGCCGTGCTCCTGACGGTGGTCGCCGGGCTGGGCTTCATTCTCATATTATTGGGTTCGAGTGTGGCGAGGCTGCCACTGTCGAGACCGTCGTGGTTCGAGGCGATCTGGGAACTCATGGGAGGGACTGGCGCTCTCGTCACAGGGGTTTTTAACGGGAGGGCGGTCTGGACCAACCTTTTCATGAGTGCACCGGCTTGGAGGTTATGGACCCGAGTGGTGGTCGAGACTCTGTTGTTCTGCGTGCTGCTCTTTGGTTTGGTGCTGGTGATGGCGGTGAGCAGGCTCAAATCCACCTGGCAGGACGAGGCTCCCGACCATGAGCAACCACGTTGGGTCCGGATTTTTGCGAACTCTGACTTCTGGCGCGCGGTGTTTCGGTGGGACAAGAGCCGGACGCTGGACCGTAATCCGATCGCCTGGTTGCAGGAATATTCGTGGACGGCGCGCCTGACCAAATGGGGCTGGTGCCTGGTGACTCTATGCGGCGAGTTGTTCGTGTTAAACCACTGGGAACAAGCGGGGGGCTTCGGCTGGCAACCGGCGCTGACCTGGGCCTTGCTGCTGGGCCTGGCCTTCAGCGCGGTGAGCAGTTTCCGGCGCGAACGTCAGGCCGGCCTGCTGGAGCTGCTGCTGGTAACACCTCTCTCGTCCCAACAGCTCATCCAAGGCCGGCTGTGGGGGGTGTGGTGCCATTTCCTGCCGGCAACGGCGATTCTCGTCGTTGGCAGGATGAGTCAGACGGTGTTGGTTGCTTACCCGACCGGGTTGCGGAGCGCGGCCTCGGCCGCGTTGCCGCTCGTTTCGACGTATCTGGCGCTACCGGTTCTCGGCCTTTACTTCTCGCTCTGGCGAGTGCACGTCCTGGTTGCATGGCTGTTAACGGTGATTCTCGGGGCGCTGGTCCCGGTGGCGGCGGTGGCCGCCTTCTACTCGCTCGGGCAGTCGGTATGGCGAATGGACATCTTTACCGAGCCGGGATTTGCTGTCATTACGTGGTGCGCGGTCCAGGCCGGCCTCGCGACGTTCGCCGGTCGCCTGCTTCATGGACACCTGGTCCGGCGCGAGTTCGCCTTGCAAGCGACGTGAAACCTGAATCGCACAACTCGAAACTGGTGCCCGGCCCATGACGTTTTTGCCGATTGCCGAGCGTGAGTTGCGGGTGGCGGCGCGGCGGCGCGGCACCTGGCGCGCCCGCTTCTGGGCGGCGCTGATCGCGCTGCTGATCTGCGGTTGGGTGTTCCTGATCGCAGCCGGTCC
>JAGWYX010000606.1 GCA_018969165.1 Verrucomicrobiota bacterium | reverse complement strand
GCTTTTGGCTGCTGGCGTTGTTGCGCGACCGGTCCAGTATCGCTGGGATACACTCCCGGTCTGGCGCCTAGCCAGAAGCCAAAAGCGACGCCACAAACTGTATTCTATCCCAGGGTCTGGTCAGTACAGCCGCTTTTGCGAGCTGTATCGGGAGTGGGAAGGGACCCTGGACCCGGTGTTGCGCCAGGTGCAGGTGCCGGGACAAAAGATGTTCGTGGACTGGGCCGGCCAGACGGTGCCGATCCACAACCCGACCGATGGCACGCTGAGCCAAGGGCATTTGTTCGTGGCGGTGCTGGGAGCCAGCAACAAGACCTTCGTCGAGGCCTTCCCCAACGAGCAACTGCCCTGCTGGATCGCGGGGCATGTCCACGCTTACGCCTTTTACGGTGGGGTCGCCCGCGTCACCGTCCCCGATAATCCCAAGACCGCCGTGGTGCGCGCCTGCCGTTATGAACCGCAGTTGCATCGCAGCTATGCGGAAATGGCCGAGTACTACGGGACGGTCGTGCTGCCGGCCCGGCCGCTCAAGCCCCGCGACAAGGCCCACGTCGAGACCGGAGTGCAGATGGCCGGGTCGACCAGGTCCAGCTTGAGGGCTTCGACGATCGCTGGGCGGGTTTCCGATGATTTCATCCGTTCAAATCAATGCTTGGAACGTCTGGCTCGACCGCCTCGCCGCATTGCCAGCGCCAGTCGGTGTGTCCGCGCAATCTCCTTTTGATGCGCTGCGCTGACGGCCGCTTCCTTTGCGTGGCGCGGCCAGTCCGCAACCGCGCTGGCGACCTGTTCAATCAAATCATTTGCATCTTTGATTCCGAACTGCTGAGCCACGGTGGACAAATCGTCGCGCGTGAACTCGTCGCGCTTGCCGTTGACACTCATCTCATGTCGGCTCGTCCAACTGCCGGCCGGGTTGAACGACCACGTCAAATCGAACGCCGGTGACAACCGCCACGGCCCGTTCTGCTCCAGCAGAAACGCGATGTTCCGCGTGTGGTCGTCCTGGTTACGCGCCAGCACGTTGAACACCATCCGCCGGAACATTTCCTGCATCGCCTCGTGGCCGAGGTTCAAGCGTTGAATCGCCGCAAACGCCTGTTCGTAGCCGTGCTCCCCAGAGGCGTTGAAGTCGTAATGCCCCAGCGCGCACAATGACTGCACGTGGATCTTCCCCCCGCTTCTGTCCCGGTCAAAGCGTCGAGTCATGAAATGCGCCCGCCCGGATTCCTCCAGCAATCGGCAATCGCTCATCACGATGGCAGCCGCCCTCGCCATCTTGTGATACGCAAATTCAATCCGCCCGAATCCTTTCGGGTCGCCCAGCGCCGCGTCGTTCACCCCGTCAAACTTCAGTATCCACGGCTCAAACCCCTCCGGCGCTTGCACCTGGCCCGAACGCACCTCCTCCGTCTGCGGATTCCACGCGATCACCGCCTTGGCCCGGTTGCCGCCCGCCGACGTGCCCACGCGGATGATCGCGTTCAACGCCTCGGCCTTCGCGCCTTTGAACTTCACCGCCCAATTCGCCTGATGGCGCAGAATGTCCGACGCCAGTTCCGTCAGCTCCGCGACCTCCACCGGCACGGACTCGCCTGGCGCTGGGCCGAGCGCCGGTTTGAATTCCAGCGCGCCCATCCCGCGCGTGCCCATGTAGCACAACCGCTCCACCGGTGTGAAATCTCCCGGCGCGCGGCCCTGCCGTGTCAGCCACAGGTCAATCAGGCGGTTGCCGAACCGGTCGGGCAATGCATCCGCCAGCAAGCCCGGCAAACCGTGGAACGTCTCCCGATTCAACGCCGGAAACGAAAAAATTCCCGCCCGCACCGGCATCATCAATGGCGCGACCGCCCATCCCTGCCTCACGAACGCCGGTTCATATTCAAAATTTCCGACGCCCCGCGGCTCGTCCCATGCCACCGCGCCCAGGTCCCGTCCCCAGAGCCGGACACTCGCCACCGTTACTTTGCGGATGCGCGCGGCCATGATTCAAGGCGTTGGATTTTTGCGGCGGCCCGACGCGCGCTGTCGCTCGCGCCCTTTCAATTTTGCCAATTGAATCGGGCTTGGCCCAGTCTCCGGCAGCAACGCATCCAACTGCTGCGCCATACCGAGCACCCGCAACACGCGAATCAACAGTGACACCGTGCCGATCCGTCCGCCCTCCAGGTTTTGCAGCGCCCGGCGCGAAACTCCCGCCTTGTGCGCCACCTCCGCCTGCGACAGGTTCGCGTTGAGCCGCTGGACCTGCAACCGCCGGCCCAGTTCCGCCAACGTCGCCTTCTCGCTCATTGCCTCAAAGTTCATGCCTGCATCCTGCCGAAACTCGATTCTTGTGTCAACCACACGGCGCACGTTTGTGCGCTCAAATGCCTGATTTGGCATTCGAAGCGCATTTCTGTGCGCCATTCATTTTTCAGGTTTAACCTAAGAGATCCTCCTGTGGCGACGGCAATAAATCGCCCGGCGCGGGCGATGTAGACGAATTACCGTTACCAGCCTGCGGCGGCCCTTGGCTTTGACTTTGAGCACGGTGAAACCGGTGTCCTCGTTGAAGAACGTGACGTGCTCGATCAACCCGGAAAGGCTTTCGGCAATGGGCACTGGACGATCTGCATGCAATGGTCCGGATTCTGCGGCCCTTCAACCAGGGCTGGCAAGCATCGGTGCGGCTGCACCGGTTCACCGGGTCGAATCGCCCGGCAGCAGCGCTTGTGGCAGGCTGGAGAATGACGCTTCGGTTCCCTGGTACGTGATCACCCAAACCCGATCGTACACGCCGCCAGGCCAGGACGGAACCTTGGCCCGGACCCCCAATGCCTTGGCCAAGGCGGGCAGGTGCGTGTGCACCCAACACACAACCACCGTCTTCCCGTCATAAGCGGGATCGGCCAAAATTCGTTCGGCCAAGGCGGCATAGCCGGCGGCCGGGTACGGCGTCTGAATCCGCAACCTCAGATGCTGGGCCAACGGCGTGAGCGTTTCGTACGGTCGTCGGCTGTGGTCGTGCCGGGTGGGCCGAGTGGCAAACAGCGCTACCGGCAGGCCATTGGTCACGAGCGCCGGTGTGGTGGTCAGGAACGGCACCAGCGCCACCGCGCGTTGCCGACCCTGTGCGGAAAGGTGGACCTCCCGTTGATTGAGCGGCTTCTCGGCATGGCGGAGCAGGATGATCTGGGCCGGGTGGGCCGAGACGATCTGGATTCCCAAGGCTAAAATCAGAAGGATGCGGTTCAGGTGCATGGTGGCGATCGGTTGCGCTCAGTTGAGCTTACCCGCGGTCTGCCGACTTGGCCAGCAACCGCGGCATGCTTGGACGTTGAAAGTCGAGCGTTGAGCGTTGAACGTTAAACGTTGAACGTTTTCCCATTGCTATCCCCGCGCGACGCCGTCACCCCGCAGCCTGGTCCAGCGGACTGCGCACGCCCAACCCCGGCCGCTTCAGCACGTGCGTGTAAATCTGCGTCGTCTCCACGCTCTGAT
>JAGWYX010000605.1 GCA_018969165.1 Verrucomicrobiota bacterium | reverse complement strand
AGCAGGTTTGCAAACAGTTCGTGCCACGAATCCGATTCTGTCTGGAGTGGCATGGAACGACTTGGCAGCCACTGGAAAATGAATTCCAAAGGCTCGGTTTCCAGTGGTCCGTATTCCTCGACTCCACGCTGCCCGAAGCCGGCGAGAATGCGGCGCTTCGCCGGATTCGCAACGCGGTGCTTGGCGACCTCGGCCCGATCCTTCAATCACGTAGCGGCTGGCTGAGGCACAAGCGGTTGCTGGCAACACTCCGTGCTTGGTTCGATCAACTGCCAGAATCGGACGGCCCGGAAGCGCAGTCAACACGACGCCTGCGACAGGCGATCCGTGATGCCTCTCCAACGGGATATCAATCAGCACATGATGAATTGACGCGGTTGAAAAATCTCGAAGGCGATTTAGCACACCGCCGTGAAATGCTCAAAAAGCTGGAGCAGCCTGCGCCTGCATGGAAGTCGGCAATCGAAAACAGGGTCGGCAAACACGGCGGGTCGCAGCCACCTGGCAAGCCGCAGGCCGCTTGGGAGTGGCGACAGCTTCATGATGAATTAGAGCGACGAGCTAGCGTTTCCATCGATCAGTTGCAGCAACAAATCGAGCGGCTGGGTCAGCAACTTCTCGAAGTCACGGCGAGGCTTGTCGAGAAACAAACGTGGGCGAACCAAATCCGAACTGTGACGGGTGCTCAGAAGCGTGCGCTCGGAGCTTACGCGGCAATGCGCAATCAAATGCGCAAGTCCGGAAAGGGCGCTCTCAATGCCGCGCTCGTGGCGGCGGCACGCAAAGAAATCGCAACCGCAAAGGAGGCTGTTCCAGTGTGGATTATGCCTCTCGCCGAAGTAGCAGAGGCTTTCGATCCACGGAGAACAAGATTTGACGTGGTGATAATTGATGAAGCCAGCCAGTGCGAAGTGACTTCTCTGTTCGCGCTCTATCTCGGAGATCAGGCGATTGTTGTCGGTGACGATGAGCAAGTGACGCCGTTGGCCGTTGGTATCGATACAGAGGAAGTGCTGAACCTCATCCAAATTCATCTTGAAGGCATTCCGCACAATGCGCTCTACCACGGCGAGACTTCCGTCTACGAACTTGCCCAAATCGCGTTCGGCGGCGTGATTCGGCTCACGGAGCATTTCCGCTGCGCGCCTAACATCATCGCATTCAGCAACAATCTTTCCTACAAGGACGAGATCAAGGCGCTGCGCGAGGCGTCGTCAGTGCCGCTTGTGCCGCACGTGGTTCATCACCGCGTCTCAGGAAGCCGTGACCAGCATGCCAAGGTGAACGAAGTCGAAGCCGAAGCAATTGCTTCGCTGATTTGCGCCGCGATTGAACAATCTGAATACGCCGTCAATCATGACCGCGAACCCACATCATTTGGCGTTGTCTCGCTGGTCGGCGACGAACAGGCGATGCGAATTGACGCGATCCTGCGGCAGAGGATTGAACCGGCCGAGTATCGCCGTCGCCAAATTCTCTGTGGCGACGCGGCACAATTTCAAGGCGACGAACGCGACGTCATGTTTCTTTCCGTCGTGGATTCTCCGGCAGCAGAACCGCCACTCCCAATGCGACAAGAAGGACCGAAGAAGGTTTTCAAGAAGAGGTTCAACGTCGCGGCGAGCCGCGCTCGAAACCAGATGTGGGTAGTCCACAGCCTCAATCACGAAACCGACTTGCAGGTCGGCGATTATCGCCGCCGCCTCATCGAACACGCGCTCGACCCTGTGGCCTGGGAGCGTGAGTTGCAACAGCGGTTGGCACGGACTGACCCGCGCTCAAAGGAATTCCAGGGCGTCGTTTTGCGGCGACTAATGGAGAAACGATACAACGTGACCCCGGAGTTCCCAGCCGGGGCCTATTCGATTGATCTCGTTGTGACCGGAAATGGCAGGCGTTTGGCAATCGAGTGCGACGGCGAACAATTTCACGGGCCGGAGCAACTCCAAGAAGACCTTGAGCGCCAAGCCATTCTCGAACGCCTGGGCTGGATGTTCGTGCGGGTTCGTGGAAGCCTCTTTTTCCGAGACCAGGACCGTGCCTTGGAGCCGGTGTTCCGACGATTGCAGGAATTGAACATCGCGCCGGAGCTTGTAACGAGTTCCCCGTCCGTGGCGCAAGAGAAGGCTGACGTTGTGGAGCGCGTCGTTCGCCGCGCCGAGGAATTGCGCCGATTGTGGCACGCAGATTAGCGGCATCGAGACTTGTTGACGGTTCTCCGCCCGCTCAGTCGTCCACGGTCCCCGAGGGTCCCCAAGCCGACGGGGTAGGTTCCGCGCTCCATGAACCAGCCTCTCTGCGAACAGAACGTCTGGACCCGACCGGCTGCGGCTTGGGACAAGCCGCAGTCTGGTGCAGCGGGCGGGAGACTGGCGCTCCGTTCGGCTTGCGAAAAACTTCGCCGAGAGTATCAAGAGGCCATGAACCAATCTCGCGCCCGGGTTCGTGTGGTCCTCGGCCTTGGCCTATCGTGGCGGCTGGCGCTCGTGTCGCTGGCTGCAAAAAGTTTTTACCTCGCCCCGAACGGCCATGACACCAACCCGGGGACCCGAGCCAAACCGTTTGCCACCCTCGAGCGAGCCCGCGAGGCCGTCCGCGAGTTGAAAGCGGGAAGCGGCCTTCCGTCCGGTGGAGTCACGGTCTTCTTGCGCGGCGGCGTTTATTTGCGGAGCGCGACGTTCGACCTGGCCGCCGAGGACAGCGGTTCGGCGGGCGCGCCGGTCGTCTATGGCGCCGCCCGCGGCGAGGCGGTCCGAATCCTCGGCGGCCGGCCCGTGACGAACTGGCAACCGGTCACCGACCGGCAGGTTCTGGACCGGTTGGACCCGGCCGCGCGCGGTCAGGTTTGGCAGGCCGACCTGAAGGCCGCCGGCATCACGGATTACGGAAGACTGACGCGTCGCGGTTTCGGCGGCAGCGACCACCCGGCGCAGCTCGAATTGTTCTTCGCGGATCGTCCGATGACGCTGGCCCGATGGCCCAACGGGGAGTGGGCGACCATCGCGAAGCCGGCTGCGGGTCCGAACGCGGGCCGGTTCGCTTACACGGGAGACCGTCCCCGGCGTTGGACCCACGCGGAGGACCTGTGGGTCCACGGCTACTGGACCTATGACTGGGCCGACTCTTACGAGAAGGTCAAGGCCATCGACCTGGACCACCACGAAATCCTGACCGAACCGCCGCATGGCGTTTACGGTTACAAGCCCGGCCAGCGCTGGTATGCGCTCAACGTGCTCGAGGAACTGGATTCACCGGGCGAGTATTACGTCGAGCGCCGGACCGGCCGGCTCTATTTTTGGCCGCCCGGCCCTTTATCCTCAGGCAACGCCTGCGTCTCGCTGCTCGAATCGCCCCTGATCCGGTTGCAGGGTGTTCATGACCTGGTCCTGCGCGGGTTGATCCTCGAGGTAACGCGCGGGGAAGGGATTACCGTCGTCAACGGCACGAATGTGCTGATCGCCGGCTGCACCTTCCGCAACATCGGCACCA
>JAGWYX010000604.1 GCA_018969165.1 Verrucomicrobiota bacterium | reverse complement strand
AGCATGTACGATCCCGTCACCGCCCGGCGTCGCTGGTTCGGGACGCTGTTTTTGGCCCTGGCGGCCGGTCTGCTGATTTGGGGGCAGACCTGGCTGAAGCCCTACCTGCGCGGTGTCGTTTTCCTCGGTTATTGGCTGGCGTGCTTTGTGTTCACCGGGCTGGCGATGCTGATCGCGTTGCTGGATCTCCGGGCGATGCGACGCCAGACCCGACAACAGCAGCGCGATTTGATCGAACGCACCCTCCTGGAGATCGAGGCCGAACGCACCGGGCGGACCGACCGCGACCAGGCGACAACCGGCGAGGCCAAGTGAACCGGCCGCGAAGGCGCAGCCCCGTTTCTCGCAACCTCCCAGTAACACCGGGCTTTAGCCCGGTGAACTTGTGGCGCGGATGTCAGAGCCGTTTCAACGGCTTCCCGCCCTCGGCTGGAGACCAAACCGCTGAAGCGGTTGGCAGCGCCGAGTTCATCACCTCCACCGGCCGGTTCGAAATCCGCGCCGGGGAGACCTTCGACCCGGCGCGCGCGATCGTCCGACCCGCCAGCGCGGAAGAACTCGATCGGATCGACGCCCTGCTGGGGGGGGCGGAGCGATTGCGAGACTGACCGCCTGTCGGGACGCTGCACCTGCGGCGTCCCGGTGGCACCAAGGCGCGCCTCGCTGATCGCGGCCTCACGGAGGAGGAGGCGGAGGCCAACGAGACGCCAGAACCGGTCACCCTGGTTTTGAAGCGCGGGTCTGCGACCCGCAGCAGCGGCGAGGCGGACGGTGCCTGGTACTGGCTTGCATCCCGACGGCAGGGTGCGTGGGTTGCGGCTCACCGGGCCCGGGCCAAAATTGCGTCGCCTGAACTTGGCCTGAGCGCGGCGAGTTTCAAGATTCAGGGACTCTACCCGGCCAAGCCGAGGTTGCAGCCGATGCCGGAGGGATTATCTTCGTCGGAAGCGACGGATGTTTCTTTGGATTACAACTCGGAATCGGCGCCGCCCGCCAATTCTTTCTGGTCGGGCTGCGTTCCACCACGCCCCATGCCGGATCGAAGGAATCGGGGACGCGGTCGAACGCGCTGCGTCCGCTGAGCCGCGGCTCCACCGCGCTGTCGGGTTGAGTGGCCTCAGCGGCCGGCCGGCCGGCTGGCAGGGGCACGGCGCTCCGCCCTTGCGCGCGCGGGCGGGCTTCTCCCTGATCGAACTCCTGGTCGTGATCGTGATCATTGGAATTCTGGCGGCGCTGCTGCTGCCGACGCTGTCTCGCGCCCAGGCCAAAGCGCAGGGAATCCAGTGCATGAACCATCACCGGCAACTGATGTTGGCCTGGCGAATGTATGCCGAGGACAATCACGATCGCTTGCTTTATGCCAGCGGCGATGACAACCCGGCCAACAACCCGTACGTGTGGATCACCGGCTACCTCGATTATGATCCGGCCAATCGCTCCAACTGGGACATCGCCCAGGACATCAAGAAAAGCCCGCTGTGGCCGTATTGCGGCGCCGCCGCCGGCATCTGGAAATGCCCGGCCGACAAATCCACCGTCACCGTCAACGGCCAGGTCTTGCCCCGGGTCCGCAGCATGTCGATGAACCTGTGGGTCGGCGGCTTTGCCGGCAAGGTGGACTTGGACGGTCCAGGTTGGCGAGTCTATCTGAATATGCACGACCTGGTGGATCCGGGACCGGCGCAGACGTTTGTCCTGCTGGACGAGCGCGAGGACATGATCAACCTCGGCAACTTGTTTGTGGATATGCGCGGATTCCCCAACACGCCGGCGTTGCTCCAATTCTATGTCGATTACCCCGCCAGCTATCACAACCGCGCCGGCGGCTTGTCCTTTGCCGACGGTCACTCGGAAATCAAGCCGTGGCTGGATCCTCGAACCTGTCCACCGGTCAAGAAAGGCGTGGCCGAATGGCTCCCCGACCAGCCGACCCCGTCACCGAACAACCCGGACATCACCTGGCTGCAGCAACGCTGCACACGCCGGATCAACGCCGAGCGTTGACTCGATCCAGCCGGAACTCGAATAGCTTTGTCCGCCCGCTCCTTCGGGCCAGCCTCGGCGGGCTGCGGCGTTCGCCCGCGGTGCCAGGCTCAGATGAGCGGTTTATAGATTCCGGGTATCGCCACTTCCCACTTGGGCGCGGGACCCCACTCCAGTTTCTCTGGGATCAACGAGGTCTTCGCGTTCAGGACTTCGTCCCAGGTCAGAATCTGGCCGCTGTAGGCCGATTCACGACCCAGGATGGCCGTCAGCGTGCTTTCCGCCACGTTCCGGGCCTCGTTGATCGGTTTGCCACCCCGCACCGCGCGGATCAGGTCGATGTGCTCCTGCACGTAGGGATTGGAATGATCCAGCTTGAGTGACGTGCTCCAGGAATCCCCGCCCTTGACGCGGTAGGTGCCGCTCGGGTCGCTGGTCCCTTTGGTGCCTTGCACCGCCTCGGAGACTCTCCCTTGGGTGTCTTGGATCTGCCGACATTGGCTGAACAGGCGCGCGCCGTCGGGATACTCATACTCGACGGCGAAATGGTCCCAGATATGGCCGGTCTTGCTCCCGAGGGCCTGGCGGCCGCCCTGGCCGTAGGCGCTCTTGGGATGGGCGTTCATGATCCAGTTGCAGACATCCAGGTTATGGACGTGCTGCTCGCAGATGTGATCGCCGGAAAGCCAAACGTAGTGATACCAATTATGCACCTGGTTCTCCATCTCCGACTTGTTCGGATCGTCACCGCGATGCCAAATCGCCCCCTGGTTCCAGTAAGCCCGCAACCCCAGAATCTCGCCGATCGCTCCGTCCTGGAGCCGCTGGATCGTTTCCTGGTAACCCGCCTGGTGCCGCCGCTGCGTGCCCGCCGCAATCTGCAGGCCCTTCTGCTTGGCCAGCTCGCCGGACTCGAGCACCGAACGAATCCCGACCCCGTCGGTGGCCACCGGTTTCTCCATGAACACGTTCTTGCCGGCCTCGATCGCCGCGCGCAAGTGGATCGGGCGAAAACCCGGCGGGGTGGCCAGGATGACGTAATTGATCCCCGGGACCGCCAGCGCCTTCTGGTAGGCGTCGAACCCGACAAAGCAGGTGTCGGCCGACACCTCCGAAAAACGGCGTCGGGCCGCCTCGGCCGGTCCGGGAAAGATGTCGGCCACCGCCACGATCTTGGCGTTTGGATTGGCGGCATCGAGGGTCTTGGCCGCTTCGAGAAAATCACCGGCGGCCCCGGTGCCCCGGCCGCCGCAGCCGATCAGAGCGACGCCAATCGGGTCATCCGGCGCGGCGTGGCTGGTGGTCACGAACGGGAATTGGGCGGCCGCCGCCGCGCCGGCGACGGCCAGCGAGGTCTGCTTCAGGAAACCACGGCGCGTGAGGCTCAACGAAGCGGGAGAGGTGCTTGGGTTCATAGTCGGGTCAATTGGTTGGTTTGGTCCGCCGACATAACGGTAGTTTGGCGACCCGGCCAAAATGCGGTCCGACCGCTCGGCTCGGCTCTCCCTTTTTT
>JAGWYX010000603.1 GCA_018969165.1 Verrucomicrobiota bacterium | reverse complement strand
TGCCGGCGGCGCGCGCCTCGTCCATGAACTTCATGGCGGCGTCAAAGTAAACGTCGGTGCAATATCCGGTGGTGGCGACCTCCTGGCCGTTATGAATCAGAACCGGGTTGGTGTAACGGTCGCGATTCGCGATCGGATCGGCGGGTTGCGCCAGACCGCCGCCGCGCAGGACCAGTTCCTCGTCAAAACCTCGGTCGATCGGGCGCAGCGGGTAGCAGTCGCCCAGGTGCCATTTGCCGAAGATGCCGGTGGCATATCCGGCGTCTTTCAGGACCCGCGCGAGAGTAACCTCCGCCGGGTTCATCATCGAGCGCCCAAGGTAAGTATCGACCACGCCGGTCCGGTAATTGTAGCGGCCGGTCATCAAGCTGGCGCGCGTGGGCGAACATACGGGGCAGACGTAAAACTCGGCGAGCGAGGCGCCGCGGCGCGCCAGGGCATCGATGTTGGGCGTCTGGACAACCGGGTTCCCCGTGATCCCTAAATCTCCATAGCCCTGATCGTCAGTCAGAATGAGGATGATGTTCGGGCGAGTGGCCGGAGCGCTCCCGGCGCTTGGTGACCCAGCCCGCTCGGCACCATAACCCCACGACACTCCGAGGCAGAGCGCCAGCAACGTTGCGGGTGACCTGAAGACGGGGCGCGGGTTCATGGACTGCCTGACCCTAGTCGGATTCGGCGGCATCGTGAAGCGCTATTCAAGGGAGAGCGTTCCGCCGAACGGACCCGCGCGTTGATCCCTTGAAACCGGTAGGGTGCCGCTGCCGCGCCGCCGGGCCGAGCCGTCCGTTGCAGGCCGAAAACGTGGCCGAAAAACGGCTGTAAGGCCAAAAAACGTCCCCCAATTCTCCACATCCACCTTGAAACCAAAGGGTTGATTCGGCGACAGCAGACTCGCTCACTGCGCGCGCACACGATAGAACCGGGCGCCAGCACTCGCGTTCGCATCCGTCAACGTAATGGCCCCCCCGGTCCCGGTCGCGGACTGAGTGGTCACCCAGTTGGTCGCCGACAGGTTGCCCGTAGATTCGAGCGTGTAGCTCGTCCCGGCAATTGACGATACCGTTACCTGGAAGACTGAGCCCAAGAGCGTGGGTCGGCTCAGGATCGTGCTCGTCGCTGAGACCGCGGAGGTCAGGATGCACGCCAATGCGGGCGGGTCCAGGGCGAAATTGTTCGCGGCGCAAAGAACCTGGCCGGCATCGTTGATACCGACAGCGCCGCCCACCGACCAATTGGGGTCGCCGACCTGCGTGCTGAGGTTGATCAAACCGCCGGCGATTGAATGCAGAAAGGCGGGTCCGTTACCCGTGCTGGTGGAGTAGCCGGCTACCTGGCCAACGCTGTTGATACCAGCGGCATAACTATTCGACTGATTGGTGAGCGTGCCCAAGTCGCTCATCACGCCGCCGCTGTAAAGGAACGCGTGCGAGGCGTAACCTTGCGCCAGCGAACTCCAGCCCACGACCTGTCCGGAGGCGTTGATTGCCGAGGCCCGGCTCTGGTCGCCACCCAGCGTTCCCAGGTCGCGCATGACCCCGCTGGTGTAGAGGAACGCATGCGGCCCGCCGCCGTTATCAGTGTCACTCCAACCGGCCACTTGCCCGGAGGCATTAATTGCCATCGCGTGGCTCCAGGTAGCAAAGAGGGTGCCCACGCTGCCCAGGTCTTCCATCTGACCCGCCGAGTAAAGAAAGGCATGGTCCGGCCGCGGATAACTGTAACCGGCCGGCGTGGTGTCGCTCCACCCGACGATCTGCCCGGCGTCATTGATGCCCGTTGCGTAACTGGAGTACCCTCGCGGCAAAGTCCCCAAATCCGTCATCTGCCCGTTGGCATAGAGAAAGGCGTGGGTGGCCCCGCCGCTGACGGTGCTGTCGCCCACCACCTGGCCCAGCGAATTGAGTGCCAACGCCTCGCTGGAGCTACCCCCGGGCAATGTGCCCAAGTCCAGCGTTTGACCACCGGCATAGAGAAACGCATGGGTCTGGCCGTTGGTACTCGCGCCGTAGCCGGCAACCTGGCCGGAGGCATTGAGGGCGTTGGCGATGAAGTACAGCGGCGTGATCGTGTAGCCGCCGCTGGCAGGTTGGGCGCGCAGGCACACGCATCCGAGCGCCCATCCGGTTATCAGGAAAACGCGGAAAGCCCGGACTGACCCCGATTGCTCGCGCCTCTTGCTCTGGTGCTCGCTTGTCATTGCATACCCCGAGTATTCACGAAAAATTACCGGCCCGCAATGGTTCTTCTCGTTTCCCGGGCCGCGACAGCGCGGTGCGTGGACGAGGAGAGGCGTCGCCGGGAACGGGCGAGGACGGCAATCTCCCCGATCTATCCCCGCCTCGGGAAGGAGTGCCCTGATGCGCATCGTTTTGTTGCTGTTGGCCGGCTGGCTCACCGTCGGAGAACTCCAGGCACACGAAGTGGTCTGGTGGGAAGATCCGGACGGCTGGGCGCCCACCAACACGATGGACTTTTACTATCCCTCGGAGTTTCGCGAGTACATCGGCGTTGTGCCCAGCTCCGGTGAGCCATGCACGGTCGTGGTGAATGTCAACCCGCCGACTTCCACGCTCGTCAGCGCGATCGTGCTTCCGCCCAATCCCGACAACGAAGTGGACATCCTGGTGACGATCTTGCGGCAGCCAAACGGCTTATCCGAAACGGCAACCATCACCGGCGAGTGGCACGCGACGGGTCTGCCGGACAACGCCGGATGCACGGCGGTAACACCCAATCAGTTCACAGTGCCAATCCTGGTGATCGGCACCAACCTGCTGTGGCGTGTCGGGCTGGCGGGAGACGGGCGATCGTTCATGATCGACGCCGGGATCAACTGCGCCTTGCAGGCGGCCGATTCTTTGTCGGGACCTTGGATCAACATCGGCCAAGGGCAGAAATTCACGGTCAACATCGATACGCCTGCCATGTTCTTTCAGCGGTTCAAGTGGCTGGGCGGAATCCTCAGCGGCACCGTGAACCGACCCGTCCCCAAACGCGCCCCAGGATTGCGGCCCGGTCCAAGTCACCGTGACCACACCGGGCGGAACCACGTATCCGATCACCCCGGGGTCGAGTCGCCATCAAAACTCCGGCCCCAACCCGGCCTCCGGGACCTGGACGGTCACGACGACGGTTTGCGGGCAGAGCAAGTCGTGCACCGTCACCGTGCCATGAAGCGGCGGAGCTAGTGCGGATCAAGAAAGACTGTAGCCGCGACTTTTAAGTCGCGCTCACGGGCGCAGCCTGAACTCTGAATCACAGAATCCCTGAAATCGCTCTGAGGATTCACCCGCCGCAGACCTTCCGATAGTGCCTTCCCCGTGACATCGAGCGGCTTGTCGATTGACGACGCGCGTCCTGTTCCTTTGGAGTGAGGTGGAATCAGGAGCGGGGTTGCTCGTGGCCGCTTTCAATTCGTGGCCGAATTGGGGCGTGAGTGGACAGAAATCGAAAGCGGTCACAATTTGAAACCCTGGAATTATTGGTGCCGATGGAG
>JAGWYX010000602.1 GCA_018969165.1 Verrucomicrobiota bacterium | reverse complement strand
TTGAACCAACTCGCTCAACGAGCTCTCAAAGTCGTACTGAACAAGGGTGCGGAAACCGCGCTTGGAAACCAGGGGTCGAAAGGTGTTCATAGGGTGCGAACGATGATGCGGTTATTCAAGGCGCGACTACGCGGTAGAAGCGCAGCGTGCCGTTTTCGGCTGCCGAGTCGATGTACGTGTAGGGCGTGCTGGGCAGCGACAGGTCGATGATCTTCGTCCAATTGGTCGACGCCAGGTTGGTGCTGAATTCGATGCGATACACCGTGCCGACCAGCCCGTCGAGGCTCAGAGCCGGCAGACCCGAAATCAGCCGTAATCCCAATTTGGCTGCATTTGTCGGAGCCACGGTCAGAAAGGCAGTTCCGCTGTCCACCGAACCCAGGGGATTGCTCACGCTCACCCAGTACGCCGTGTTGGTCGAAGCCGAAGCCACTGTGAACGTGGCGTTGGTCGCTCCCGAAATCGGGGTGCTGACCTCGCCGCTCTGGCCCTGGTACCACTGATACTGGAGCTGGGCGGCCCCGGTCGCAGTGACGCCGAAGGTTGCGACCTCACCGGCGCGTACCACCAGGCTTTGCGGTTGCGAGGTGATGGCGGGTGTCCCTGCCGAGATGTTCACGACCAGCATCGCGACCGTGCTGGTCACTGAACCGGATGCGTTGCTTACGATCACATCGTACGGACCTGCTTGGCTGGCTTGCACCCGCGCCAGTACCAGGGAAGAGGCCGTCGCTCCGGTTACCGGTGTTCCGCCCCAAAGCCATTGGTAGCTCAGGGGTCCGTTGGTGGCGACCACGTTGAACGTGACGCGGTCGCCCGGGTTGACGGTTTGCCCCACCGGCTGTGTCGTGATCACCGGCAACGGCAGGGTGCCCAGTACGAACGTCTGGTCGACACCTGGGGCAGGATTGAAGTTCGTGTTGCCTGCTTGGGTGGCTTCCACCGTCACAGCGCCAGACACCGTACCCAGACTCAACAGATTGCCGGTCACAGTCGCCGGACCGGAGACCAGGCTGAAGCTGACTGGCAAGCCCGAGCTGGCGGTGGCGGTCAACACGATCGGCGGATCGCCAATGTTCTGGTGCGGGATTGCGGCAAAGCTGATATTCTGATCCGCCTTGAGCACGTTGATCATGACCGAACTGGTCGCCGCCGTGTACCGGGTCAGATCGCTCGGGTTGAATCCGACGCTCAGGACCTGGTTCGAGCCGGCGCTCAGGATGGTGCCGATTGGTGGCGTGAAGGTAAGCGCGCCTTCCACGCCGACAGCGGCGTTGAGTTGGTTGGTCCCCAGGGGCGTGCCGTAAACGATGTCCGCCGGATTGGACCAGGTGATCGTGGGGGTAATGACACTGATCACCTGAAACGCTCCGATGTCCACTTGACCGGTGGGGCGGGGAACACCACGCTGATCGACCGTAGGTGCCCCCAGGCTGGTGCCGGTGTCAATCGCCAGGCTGCCTTGGAGCAGGGCGCAGGTCAGCGTCGCACCGCCATTGTTCTCCAAGGGACCGAGGCCCGCGGACACGTTCTGGAAATCGTTCAAACTTAGTCCGCTGGCACCTTGATTGTTGCCAATCAGGTTGACGCCCGAAGTGACGACGGGGCCATAGAGGTCCGGGCTGCTGTTGGTGGCGCTGTTGCCGGCTACGATGGTGTTGAGGAGGCTGACGGTGCCCTGATAATTGAAGATGCCGCCGCCGATGCCTTGACCGGGTGAGCCTGTTTCTGGCCCATTCGGACCAGAGTATACCGCGTCAGGTCCAACACTACCCGCACCGCCAGTACTCCCATTGGCTGTCAGAGTGCAGTTCACCAACTCAACGTTGCCGCTCCTCACGAAAAGGCCACCTCCTAATCCACCGCCTCCCCCACCTCCTGCATTGTACATTTCGCCACCACCACCACCACCGAATCCACCGGCTGGACCACCCGCCGTACCGAGCGTTCCACCCCCGCCGCCCCCGCCGCCGAAGCCGCCAGCCCCACCCGCGAGCCCCGCCCCGTTGAGGCCGCCACCGCCCCCGCCGCCGAAGCCCCCTGGTGTTGCCGCCCGGAGTGGGCCACCAGAAATGGACCCAAGTCCTGCGTTGTTGCCACCGCCATTTCCTCCGTAGGACGGTTGCAAGAACATCCAGCCCCCTTGGCCTCCATTCGCGCCGGCTCCACCGCGCACCCAGTTTGCAAACAGTGTGCAATTCGTCAGTGCTAAGGCGCTACCATCATTGTAAACGCCTCCCCCAAGGCCAGCACCTCCGCCACCACCGGCGAAGCCAAGAGCGTGACTGCCCGTCCCACCGGCTCCTCCGTTGGCACTGTTGTCCGAGACCGTTGAGGCCGAGATCGCCAGAATTCCAGAGTTGAATACTCCGCCGCCGAATCCGAGCGTCGCCAGGTTGCTGGAAATGGTCAACCGTTCGAGGTCCAGATTACCCGCGTTATAAATCGCTCCGCCGTTACCGGCCTGGTTGTCCAGCAATTGTGAATCGGCGATCGTCATGCTTCCGGCATTGTAGATCGCGCCACCAGCAGCAGCTTGATTACCGGAGAAGGCCGAACCGACGATCGTCATCGTCCCGGCGTTACTGATCGCACCGCCTGAGCCGCTCGCACCGCAGCCGGCGAACTGGCAATTGTTCACGAACAAGGTCCCGGCATTATTGACGGCTGCGCCGCCACTGCCAGTATTGGCGTTGGCGAAGCTTATCTGGTTCAAGACGTTGGTCGTGCCCGCTGCCAGCGTGAGGATCGCCACGCCCCTGCCGCCGCTGATGGTGACCGGGTTGTTCGCCGGACCGTTGAGCGTCAGGTTGTTGGTCACCGTGGGAAGTGAAGCTGGCAACAAGATGGTCCCGCCCACCGCGAAGTTGATTGTTTGGTCGCCAGCCGCAGCATTGGCCTGCGTGATGATGACCGGCAGCGAGCCTGGACCTGTTGCGTTGGTGCTCGTCACCGTGAATGTGCCAGCACGAAGGCTTGAAGGTAATGGGCATGTCGACAACAGCACTCCTGCCAGGGTAGTGGCTGAAATGCCGGATCGCGCCCAGCACCATATTGCCTGAATTCGGTTCCAATTGTTCATGGTGTGCCCTTCCTCAGCGTAACCACAACGACGGCCGAAAACAGAAGGGGCGCGAACTCAACGCTCCTTCACGAGAGGCCCTAGGAAGGCCCGAAGAGAAGACGCGAAAAGCCGCGCCCGATTGGGCGCGTGCTTTGGTCGGTCTCTCTTCTCGAAATTTCCTAGGTTTCTCGTGAGGCCGCAGCCGAAGCTACGCTAAATTATTGGTTTTGTGTTTACATCATCCGTTTTTTTGATCCGACGATTGACGGTTTAAGTCTAAAAGCCACGCCGGTCAAGCTGAAAATCTACCTCGATTACAGTATATAGACTGTGGTCAGCAGAAGGAAATCTTGTTTACGTAATCGAGCATGGCTGCGACTTCACAGCATCGCCGAATATTGGGCCGAAATATCCGCGCCGCACGGGCTCGGCGCGGC
>JAGWYX010000601.1 GCA_018969165.1 Verrucomicrobiota bacterium | reverse complement strand
CGTCTGCAGAAGGCAGCAACTGTCTCCGTTCCCTGGTGCAGGCTTAGTCCCCCCACGATGACCTTCCGGGGCCGATTAAATGGGTCCTGGGAGCAGTGGAAGTAAACGCACCGTGCGGCCCGGGTTGAGAGGCCTGGGCGGGTTGAGAACGAACGGGAGAACAGACAGTGAGGGCCGGGGGCGTGCGCCCCAAGGCGGAAAGATGATGGCCTCCGGGGTTCCGGTCCCCCCGCGCGCAGCGCGGGGGGCCGGAATCCCGGAGCCTACCTTGTAGACCGCGTGTGTACAGACCCGATCCCCCTGCGGACCTGAACCGGCCCGGAACGACCACGCCGCCCCTGGCCGGGCTTGTCTACGGCGCATACCTCACCGCCTGAAGGAGCACAGCGGTTGGCCACGATGTGTGGAGGCGGCGCACGGTGCTGACGTGATGGTGAACCGGCACGCGGGGACAGGTTGTGCGCGCCTGGCCGGTGCCCGGGAAGGTCGGCCTGGAGCGTACTCCGACACGTGGCGGCTCAGTCTCGCCGAAAATACGTCGACCACTCAAAGGCACCGCCTCGGCCCCGTAAATG
Source organism: Verrucomicrobiota bacterium (assembly GCA_018969165.1). Classification (GTDB taxonomy): domain Bacteria; phylum Verrucomicrobiota; class Verrucomicrobiia; order Limisphaerales; family JAGWYX01; genus JAGWYX01. The sequence goes on along the minus strand of JAGWYX010000601.1, from coordinate 2,928 downwards.
ATCGTCGCGGCAGCGCGAAGGATTGGCGGCACATCGGAACGATGCCGTTGCCGACCAAAACCGCCGTGCGATAAAGCTTGACGGCTGGCAACTTTTCTGGTTCAAGCGAGCAAGGAACAAGATGTGAACGGGGCTCCTGCAATGAAGATTTGCCGAAGGCCGGCTTGGCAGCCGGGTGCTTTTTCTTCGGCTGACCATGCCCTTGGCGTCTCCACTTTGCCGGTTGAGGCGTTTGTTCCCCTGTCGGCGTTTCTGATGTAAGGACAATCAACCAAACAACTTTGCGTAGCTTCGGCTACGGTCTCATTCGAAAACCGCGAATTTTCAACCACGAGGCCGACCGGGCATGCGCCCCAACGCGGGCGCGGCTTGGCGTTCTCTCGTGGTGGGCGCTTCGCGGTGCCTCGAATGAGGGCGCGTTGAGTTCGCGCCCCTTCAGTTCCGTGGTCAGTGGTTGTGCGAGGAACAACCGGATGAGGATTTCCAGGAAATGAAGGCGAGGCGAGTGGTCATGAGGCCAAGCGAGCGAATCAAGTTGCTCAGAGGCAGCGCTGGCCTCGGCTGGTTCACCAGTGCGCGGAGCGACACGCTCATTTGGTGCCAGCGGTGCGGCGGGAGCTTTCACGCGGCTGAGGTTGTGGTTTACCGTGGTGCCGGCGACCGCGCTTTGCTGCAATGTCCTCGTGGCCGATGTGCGGGCAGTCCGCTGGATTGGGACCTGTCGCCCTGGTGGAAGGATTACCCGAGCGGCTTGCCGACGTGGACATCGGCGAGGGCCTGGCGGAGAGTCGGAGAAAGAGCTTGCGGAGTATTTCAAAGAGTCGCCCGCCGGCTTAAGCATTTAGCCACGACGGCCCTTGGTGTGATGGTTGGGGAGCGGCGCGGGCCGATGGCTGCGGCACAAGAAGTCGGTCGTACCGGAGGCGTCCAGTCTCAGACACTGGCCTGCGACCGGATCGCATCAATCAGTGTCTCGGATTCGGTGTTGACAATTGGAAAGAAAACCTTAACCAAAACCTAAATTGCCCAGGAGTAAGGGGAGCAAGGAGAAAAAGGTCGCACATGAAAAGAAACGTTCTGCTCTCTCTGGCGATGCTTGTGGCGACGCTGCCGGCAATCGCTCAAATCTCATCCTCCAACGTGAGCTCCGACTTCGTCGTTGCTGATCGGGGACCGTTCTGGCGGACGTGGCAACGGGTAACGCAGTTGACGAACTCCGCGACCGGTGCGACGGTCCCTACCGTGGAGCAATACGTTGAATTAGACAATGGCGCCTGCTACGTGGACCAGACTGGCCAATTCGTGGATTCCCAGGACTTGATCGAGTTGACGCCGAGCGGAGCGGCAGCCGTCCACGGCCCCACCAAGGCGTATTTTGCTCCCAATATCAACACGGCCGGTGCGATCACGCTCGTCACCACCTCGGGCCAAACGTTCAAGTGGCATCCATTGGGACTTTACTACCGCGATATGGCCTCCGGGCAAGTGGCGTTGATCGCGCCGATTAAGGACACCATCGGCGTGCTGGTGCCGCCGAACACGATCATCTTTTCCAACGCCTTTTCTGGTCTCAATGCCTCAGTCCTGCTGACGTATGCGCACAATGGCTTCGAGCAAAGCGTCCTGCTGTCCGAGCGCCCGCCGGCGCCCGACCTGTGGGCGGGCTTTCCGGTGGGGTCTTCCCGGCTGGAAATCTGGTCGGCGCTGGACCAGTGGCCGGCCCCGCGCAAGGAACGGGATGTGACCATCAAGCCGGGAGCCAACGGGCAGCCGGATTTGACGGATCAGATTCTTTTTTACGCCGATGTGTGGCTGCCGGTGCCCGCCGCGTTGAGGTTTGGCGATGGTCAGGGGCCTGCGCCCGGTCAGCCGCTGCCGGTGCGGGTGCCGAGTCCGTCGGACACCAACCACGTGCTCATGGGCAAGCGCATCCAGCAGGTTGGCGACCAGAGTATCCTGGTCGAGAGCGTCAATTACCCGGATGTGCTGCCGCAATTGCAGAGGCTCCAGGCGGCGGCCAAGCCCGTGGATCAGCAACACAAAGACACGGCGCTGGCCCAAGGGAGGAAACTTCCCGCCCCTGCTTCAGCCGCAAGGGCCACCCGGCCGCTGGAACTGGCCTCGGCCAAGGCAATTCCCAAGGGCTTCCTGCTGGATGCGCCGATTCCGCTGAGCGGATCGGCCAATTCGTTCACGTTCAGCAATGGTTGGACCTACGTGATTTCCAGCAGCTACATCGTGGGCTCAGGAACCGCGACGTTCCAGAACAACGCGTGCGTGAAATTCGCGACCAACGCCTACCTGTTGCTCTACGGCCCGGTGAGCTTTCCGACGAGCGGTACCCGCGACACGTTCACCTCGGCCGATGACAACGAATGGGGGGCGCAGGTGAGTTCCAGCACGGGGTATCCGTACTATGCGGCGGCCCAGGCAATCTGGATGTATTACGAGACCCAGTACACCAGCGTTGCCAACGCGCGCATCCGGTGGAGTTGGATCGGGGTCGAGGAGGACGAGAATTCCGGGGTTTACAATTACCCGACGATCAATTCCTGCACGTTTCAGAACAGCAGCACGGCGGTGCGGGAGAATTTTCCGAACGACACGCTGTATTTGAACAGCGACACGGATTGCCAGGTGACGACGGCCATCAACAACTACAACGGGACGCGGAACGGCAGCAGCTACTCAGGAAGCATCACGACTGATTGCGAGTTGAACATCGGCGCGAGCTTTGCCGGGATGAATGGAGGTTCGGGGAGCGATCCGAACTAGCCGTCAGATACTGACGGGGCTGTCGGGCCAACAAATTTCGTGGAGATTGTGGCTCTGTAGCAGAATTTGTGGGTAAAACTGGTGAGAGTCGGGGTCTGAGGTCGGCAAAGGCGGATGAGTTTTCGGGGCGTCAGGGAGCGTTTGTTTTGCCGC
>JAGWYX010000600.1 GCA_018969165.1 Verrucomicrobiota bacterium | reverse complement strand
TCTGGAGTGCGCCAGTCCTCTGGCGCTCTGCGGTGTGGTTGTGCCCCGGGGAAAGCGGCGGGGGCCCGCCGCACTCCAGGACGCCGGCGCGCCGGCTCCGACCCGAGCTCGGTCATTCTCCCATCGCCTGCGCCATCGCGAAACGGAGCTTCCCACCAAGCGAGCAGCAGCGGACGTGAGTTCGCTCACCCTTTGGCTGGAGGCGATCAGAGCCGACTGAGGTCGGCGGCTATCGGAGGGGGCGGGGTTCCGGGGCCCAGGGCGCGAGCTTCCGCCTCGGGGAATCCTTTCCCGAGGGCGGTTTTAGTTGCCCTCCTGGGGACGGTCGCGTTCCACCTCGCGTTGGCCTCACCAGCCCTGAGCTACCGCCGGGTGACCGACCGCCTGATCAGGTTGGGCGCGCAAGTGCTCATCGTGCCGACGATGGACTTGGTGGACTGGGGCCAACACCAGCATCAACTGCACGCGCGTATCGCCCCGCTGCGGGCGGCCGAATACGGCGTGCCGATCCTGCGCGTAGCCAGTTCGGGGATTTCCCAGTTGGTCGAAGCGGGGGGCGTGGTGGCGGCGACGGCGCCATTCGGCGGTGAACAGTCCAGTTTGACGGGGGTGCTGCACCTGGCGGGCGCCGGGGCGCTGCCGCTTGACCATTTCCTGGCACCGCTTTGCGCCTGGGCAACCGGCCTGCTGCTGCTTTGGCTCGGGTGGATGGCGGTCCGGCGGCAGCCAGGCAGGCTGAAACCCGCGTTTCGCTGGCTGCTGCGAGTTTTGTTCCGGTTCCGCGCGTACCACCTCGAAGCGCTGCGGACCCCGGGGCCAGTCCTGCTGGTCCCCAATCACGTCTCCTGGATCGACTGGTTGTTCCTGTGGGTCCTCCTGGAGGAGGACTGGAAGTTCGTGGTGTCGAGCGTCGCGGCGCAGTACAGTTGGGTTCATCGCCGGGTGTTGCTGAACCGCTATACGTTCCCGATCGATCCGCTGTCGCCGTATGCGGTGAAGCGGATCGCCGGGTTTCTCGAACACGGCGGGCGGTTGGTGCTGTTCGCCGAGGGCCAACTCAGCCGGACCGGCACGCTGATGAAGCTGTACGAGGGGACGGGGTTCCTGCTATGGCGGACCCCGGCGCAGGTCGTCACCTGTTACCTGCGCGGGGCCAATCGGCTGCGCTGGTCACGCCAGCCGGGTTGGCGCCGCTGGTTCCCGCGGGTCAGCGCGCATTTCAGCCCGGCGCAACATCCGCCCAGGCTGGCGCCGGTCGGCGTCAGCCAGGCGCGCGCGCGCCTGACGCAGTGGTTGTGGGACCGGATGGTGGCGCAACAATTCGAGATCGAGATGGCGTTGGGCCCGGCGCACGTGCTGGAGGCAATCGTTGAAACCGCGCGGTGCGTGCCGGGCAAGATCGTGCTGGAGGATTTCACGATGAAAGCGGTGAGTTACCGGCGCTTGCTGGTGGGGGTGGACCTGCTGGCGGGCCAACTCCAGGAGGTGCTGCGAGCCGGGCCGGAACGGGTTGGCGTCCTGCTGCCGAACGTGAACGCGACCCCGGTGACATTACTGGCGTTGTGGGCGGTGGCCAGGGTCCCGGCCATGCTGAATTACTCGCTGGGCACGTCGATGATGCTGTCCTGCGCGCGGCTGGCCGGGTTAAAGCAGGTGATTACATCGCGGGCGTTCCTCGAACGGGCGCGGCTGAGTCCGGAGCCCTTCGCCAACGCGGGGCTGGAGTTGATCTTTCTCGAGGAGGTGCGGGGCGGGATTTCGCCGGGGAAGAAATTCGCCTCCCTGCTGCGGCACACTTTTTTTCCAGGTGCAGGGCTGCGATTCATGTCCGCGCATCACGGTTGGCGACGAGTGGCGACCCTCCTCACGAACACGGCAGGGCCGACCTGCGGGTCGGCCGTCCGGCGGCGCGGCAGCGCCGCCCTACCCGTATGGTTCATGCGCCGAAGGCGCCAGGACCTGTCACCGGGAATTGCCTCCCTGGCCCGGAGCGCCTCCTCTCCCCGGCCCTCGCCTCCGCTGGCGGCGGGGGAGCGGGAGCAGAGCCCGGCGGCGATCATTTTGTTCACGAGCGGCTCGGAAGGCGCGCCCAAGGGGGTCGAGCTGACGCACGCCAACCTGCTGGCGAACATCCGGCAGATGCTGGCGGTGACGGACATCGAGGACCGGGACCGGTTGTTCAACGCCCTGCCGTTGTTCCACAGTTTCGGGCTGACGGTCGGGACCGTGCTGGGTTTGGTGCGCGGTCTGTATGTCTTTTTGTATCCGTCGCCCCTGCATTATCGGCTGGTGCCGACGTTGTGCTACGACCGTTGTTGCACGATTTTTCTGAGCACCAACACGTTCCTCAACGGCTACGCGCGCAAGGCCAATCCGTACGACTTTCGTTCGCTGCGGTATCTGTTTGCCGCCGGCGAGAAACTGCAAGCGACGACGGTGCGGACCTGGTCGGAGCGCTTCGGGGTGCGCGTGCTCGAGGGTTACGGGGCGACCGAGTGTTCGCCCTGCGTGAGCGTCAACACCCCCTTGCGGCCCAAGCCCGGCACGGTCGGACGGCTGTTGCCGGGCATGGCCTACAAACTGGAGCCGCTGGAGGGCGTGGCCGAGGGCGGCCGGCTGCTGGTGCGCGGACCGAACGTGATGCGCGGCTACCTGAATGCCGACGCCAACGCGGCCTTCCAGGCCTTGGGGGGCTGGTATGACACCGGCGACATCGTCAGCGTGGACGAGGAGGGTTACCTGGTGATCGTGGGCCGGCTGAAGCGATTCGCGAAGGTCAGCGGCGAAATGGTGAGCCTGACGGCGGTCGAGGACGCGCTGGCCGGGGCGTTTCCGCAATACGGTTTGCGCTGCCAGGTGGCCGTGGTGGCGCAGCCCGATGTCGAGAAGGGCGAGTCGCTGATCGCGGTGACCAACGAGGCGCGGCTGGGGCTGGGTGAAATCCGCACGGCCCTGCGCGACCGGGGCTTGCCGAATCTGTGTGTCCCGCGCGCGGTGCGTTGGGTGCGGGAAATTCCGAAGCTGGGGACCGGTAAGATCGACCACCGGTCGCTGGCCCGGATGCTGGCGCGTCCCGCTGGAGTCCTTGAACCGTGAAACGCGCGGTCATCAAGTCAAGTTTTGGCGTCTCTTTCGCAGTCCGCGTTCTTCGTCTCAAGGACTCCATGAGCGAGGCGCGCAATGGGAACAGACAGAGGCAAAGAGGAATTGAAGCTGCGTGACAAAGGTAACTTGAGGTCTGAGGCGCGCCTCGCTAGTCTATGAATCACCCATCATTTTCCGAGACCCCGCTTCGCATGAACAGCGCCTCAGACGGTAGAGCGGACGGTCCTCCGCACGCTGCCCCCGGCGCGGTGAGGACACCGCGCCCGACCGATGCTCGGGGTAACCAAACGGATTCCGAGACACTGCAAGTCCGTGTTCATGGCGACGGGCGCTTGCCGGTGCTGGTTTATCTACCGGGGCTCCACGGGGATTGGACCCTGGTGGCGAGCTTTCGAGCCGCCG
>JAGWYX010000005.1 GCA_018969165.1 Verrucomicrobiota bacterium | reverse complement strand
CCGATGGCAATCGACTGGGCGTGCCCCTTTTCGCACGCCTGCAACCAGAGCCGGGCGGACTCCGCGAAGACCCGGCCGAATTCGTCCTGGCCCGGCGCGCCGACCACCAGGATCACGGTGGTGGGGTTTGGCGGGTTCGTCGGGCCGGAGGCGGCGACGGGTGCCGCCAGGATGAGTATGGCGACCGCGAAGAGGCCCCAGCGGACAGGAAGCAGGGAACAGCCAGCATTCCGCAGCGAGTATCCAGTATCCCGCATCCAGTATCCGGCTCTCACGCCAAGCCTTTCGCCCGCCGCAGGCCCCATTCGGCGATGAAACAACCCAACGCGAGCAGGAAAACCCCCGGCTGGTGCCAGAGCGGGACGGACCAACTCTCGGTGATCGGCGCCCGGCGATTCGGCAAGGACGCGGCGAAGGCCTCCAGCCCGTCGGCTTCGACGAGGCGGCCACCGGTTTGCCGGGCAATCCGCTCGAGGAACGCGCGGTTCGGGGTCAGCGACCGGAATTCCTCGGCCGCCGGGTCCGCAGTCCAGCCGGCCTGGGCCCGCCCCACCTCGGCGCCGTCCGCATCGGTGACGATCGCTTGGGCAACGTACCCGCCGGTTTCGCGTGGGATGTAGCTGGCCTGGTAAAGTCCCGGTTCGCTCGAAGACGGTTCGGCGATCAACCGCACGGCATTGGTCGAGGCGCCCACAGCCCCGCCCGGGACCGCGTTGGTGGAACCCGAGCGGTCGGGAACGGCCTCAACCGTCAAGGCGACTGAGGCATTGTCCAGCGGCTGAAATTTCTTGTCGCGGACGCGGACTTCGAGCGAGACGGCTTGGTTTGGATCCTCGGAATTGCGTTCCGCCTGGAGGTCCGCGCGGCTGGGCACGTCGGTGACGAGCCAGCGGAACAGTTGTCGCCAGGCCTTGGCCAGGTCCCGGTGCATCGCCTCGTCATGGAATCCCCAGCGCCACAGGTCCCCGAGCATCAGGGCGCCAACCCGGCCGTTGCCGAACCGCTGGACGACCAAGGCGGGGTAATCGTGCCCGCGCTCGTCGCGGACGGTGGCGATGGTGCTGGCGCCCGGTTTCACGTCGCGGACGTGATTCAGCACCATGAAGGCCGGCATTTGCTCGAGCCGCTGGCGTTCTTCGGCCTCGGTTTGGCGCAGCCGGGCCCAGGGCTGGAGCCAGCCTTCGCGCGTCAGGGCAAAGCGCAGGTTGGTCGAAACGCTGACGGACGGCACGTGATCGAGATAGACCGGCAGCAAGTCCCCGATTGGGGTGCGGTCATAGTCGCCCTCGCGGAAGGACTCCGCCCCGCCCAGCATCAGAAAGCCCCCGCCCCGTTCAGAAACAAATTTTTGCACCAAGGTCATCTGGTCGGCGGTGAAAAAGCCGGCGTCCAAGTGATCGAGCACCACCGCCTGGTAGGCGTATAATTCCTCGGCGGTCTTGGGAAAACCGCCGGCCAACTCGGAAGCGTCCCGTGTCTGGAGCCGCTCGAGCACCGGCTGGTCGTAACGCTCGACTTCCTCCGGCGACTGGTTGCCGAAGCCGCGGAAGAGCGGATTGCTCGATTCGCCGGGTCGGCCGCGGAAGACGAATTTGGGCTCGCGATTGGCGATGCGGAGCAAGGCCACGAGCTGGACCTGGTCATCACCCTCGAGGGCGCGGTTCAGGAATTTGAACTCCCAGGTCGGCCGCCCGGCAACGTAGAGAATCCGATGCGGCCCGCGGCCCCGGTCCACCGCAACCAGGCGGCTGTTGTTGATGAGGGTGGCTTCGGCGGACTTTTGCGGTTGCTCAAACTGGTCCAGCTCGTCCGCGGCCGAGACGCGGAGGCGATAGAAGGAAAGCCCGGGCCGATCCGGCTTGAGCTGAAAGCGGAACACCAGCGGTTGGCCACCGCGTGGGGCGCGCTGCGACTGCTCCTGAAGCTTGCGACCGGCGGTGTCGAATAATTGGGCGACGATGCCCCGGCCGGCGTAACCGTTGGCCACCACGTCGGCCCGGACATTGACGGGCGCGTCCTCGAAGGCCGTTTGGTCAACATGAACCTGCTGGAGCGCGATGTCCCGGATCGCGTCGGCGCGGCCGATTACCACCGGATACACCGGCGGCAGCCCGGCGGTCTGGAGCTTGCCCGCCGCCAGATCGGTGGCGTTTCCATCGGTGAACAGCAGGATGCCGGCCAGGGGTTGGCCACGGTAACGATCGGCCATGTCGCGGAGCGCGGCGCCGATCCCCGAGGCGCGTCCGCCGAACGTCAGCTCGGAAAAATCCCGCGCCGCCTGCAGCCGCGCGTCGAAGTAATAACGCCGAAGTTGAAAAGTCTCCTCGAGCGGTCCCACCCAGCGCGCCGCCTCCCCGGTCAGCAAACCGCGCAGGAACTCTCCGCGGGTTTGAGCGGCGCCGGGATCTCGGACCTGCATGGACTGGCTGTTATCGGCGAGCAGCACGAGGAGATTGGCGCCGGGCCGGGCGCGCTGGCTGCTCCAGAGCGGTTCGAGCAGGCACGCGGCAAGCAGCAGCAGCCCAAGCAGCTTCAAACTCAAGCACAGCCCCCGCCACCACGCGTTGGCCCGGGCACGGCGGTAACTCCATGCCAGCACCCCGACCGCCAGCGCCAGAAAAATGCAGGCAGGCCAGAGCCAGTCCCGGCCGGAAATAAGCAGCGCGGCGAACATCAATCGGTTCGGGCGCCGGACCCGCTGCGGGGCTCGACCCGCGGACCTGCCTGCCGGTCCTGTCCCTGGCCCAACTGTTCGTAGTAACGCCGGACCAATTCGGAAAACCGGGCCGGGACCGGATCGCGGTCGATCGGGACCAGCGCGTCTTTCGACTCGCGCCGGGCCAGGTCCTCGGCCACGCGGGCGCGGACCTCGGCCAGCGGCGAGGCGATCTGCGCCCGCACCACCGCCCAATCGGGTTTCCGGCCCGAGCCCCGGAAGTCGCGCCGCACCAGCCGGGCGCGATCCCGGACCCGGGCGACCTCGGTGCGGAGGTCGGGGGCGTCGAGGATTTCTTCGACGTCGCGCAGCCGGTCGGACCAATCGATGAAGTCATTCCCGGTGAGCGGGCCAAAATACTCACCGCCGCCGCCCCCACCGCGGCCATCGCCGCCCCCGATTCCGGCAAGGCGGTCGAGGCGGCTTCCCGAGCCTTCCGAACCGTTGCGTTGGTTGCCGCTCGAGTTCGCGTTGCCGGCCGCGGCTTCGGACGAGGTGGACGGAGTGGAGGAAGGGGACGGAGCCGAAGCGACCGCGCGGTCGGAGCCCGCGCCTTTGCCCCCGGAGGCATTGGTCCTGCCGCTGGCACTCGGAGCCCACGGCGACGGCGGCAGGGCGGCGGGGGTGTTGGTGCCGCGGCTGCCAGTCGCGTTTGCCCGATTCAGTTCCTGGTCCAATTGCCGGCTCAGATCGTCCAGCTCGCGCTTGGCCAGGCGCAAGGCCTCGGTCTCGTCGCCCAACACGCTCTCGGCGGCGTGTTCGACCCCGCGCTTGAGTTCGTCGATCCGTGCCTGCGCGCGTTGCTCGAACGGGCCGGCCTGGGGCAGGAACCCGCGGCGCACCAGTTCGGAGGACATGTCCAGGGACTTGTCCAGTTCGTCCGGACGGCTTTGCCGGAGCAAATCGTAGAGCTGGCGGGACAGCAGGGGCTCGGCGGTTTCGGACTGCTCGGAAACCCGGCGCATGGCCTCGAGCAGGTTGGTGACCCCGCTCTTCTGGCGGGCGAACTGATCGGCCAGGTTTCGCCGCTCGCCGGCGTCGTTCAAGCGCTTGAGTTTGGGGGCGGCCAGGTCGTCAAGTTGTTTGCTCAGATCGGCCTGGCGCTGGGCCAGTTGCCGGGCGTCGTTCCGCATCTGGCGCAGGTCGTCGGCAAACTGGCTCGAGGTCTGTTTGCGGAGTTGGTCTTCGAGTTGTTGGAGTCCGCGCTGGGCGCGCGTGCCGTTCGACAGGGCTTGCGAAACGGAATCGCGTTCGAGATCCTGGCCGGCGCGCTGGACTTCGGACCGGGCCTGGTCGAGTTGCTGACGCGCGTCCGCCATGCGGGACTGGTTTTCGGGCCGATCCATCCGTTGGCGCAGCTCGTCCACGTCGGCCAGCATCTCCTGCTGTTCGTCGCGCAGGCGTTTGAGCTGGCGCCGGACTTCCTGCCGCTCCGGCTCGGTCCGGGCCGCTTCGAGGGCGGACTGGAGTTCCTTGAGGCGCGCGTTGAGGTCCTGCTGGCGGCGGGCCAGTTCCTTGAGGCGATTGAGGACCTGGAGTTGCTCGCGTTGCTCGGGGCGCTGCGCCGGCTCAGCCTGGCGCTGGGTCTCATACCGATTGTCAGCCTGCTTCAGATCGAGTTGGTCGAGCATCCGTTGCGAAGCGCTCCCGCCTCCCCCCCCGCCACCGCGCCCGCGGGCGACCTGCGATTCGCGGGCCTGCAAACGCAGCACCGCCTGGGCGGCGCTCTGCTCGGCTCTCAGCGCCGGAGCCAGGGGTGCCAACGAGTTCCGCCGGGTCGCGTCGTCAAGGGAACTCGCCGCTTGGGTCATCGCTTTCCCTGCGGCCTCGGCGACACCGCGCAGCCGCGGGTCCTCCAGTCGCTCCCGCAACGCCTTGAGCTGTTCGAGCGCCTGTTGCTGGGACTCGTGGACCGTTTTCATGTCCGGCACGTAGCGCGGCGAGGGTTTCGCGCCCGTCTCGCGGCGCTTCACATTCCACGTGGCGCTGACGATTTGCCGCTGCAGGTCCGCCAGCTTGGTGGTCGGGCTTTGCTGCTGGTCTCCCGACGCGCCGCTCATCCCGCCCTCGGGCATCTGGCCTTCGCGAAAAACCTCCTCGAACGGCCGCACCTCGGCGAAGAACAGGTCGCTCGTCGTGCGGCGCACGTGGCCATCGGGCCCGACGTCATCGGCCCAGAGGTAATAACTCAGGAGTTGCTCCGGCTGCGCCCCCAGGGTCTCGAGCGGCAGCAGGAAACGCCACTGGCGCTTTTCGTTGGCGCCCGAGCCCTGTCCGAGTTGGACCACCTTCGGCATGCCGCCGCCCAACGCGTAGGCGATCCCATAGGCGCGCAGGCCAAAGTCGTCGGAGGCCTCGGCCTGGAAAGCGATCTCTTCCAGTGGCGAGACCCGCGGGTCGCCGCGCGGGGAGGTCAGCTTGAGTTCGGGCGGGCGGTTCGAGAGGGCGTCCAAAACGAACTCCGGCGGCACTTTGTTGGTCCGGCCGGCGCGGTCCGCGAGCGCCAATTCCAGGCGCCGGCTTTGCTCGAGCGTGAGGCGCAGGTGAAAAACGCTGGCGTTGTTCGTGTCCACCGTTAACGGCAGCGCGGTCTGGTCGCGGGCCACCAGCCGCGCGGTGCTCACTGGTTTGTTCAGGTAAAACGTGTAGTCCACCAACGATCCCTCGACGGCGCTGATGCGGCGGGTGTCCGGAATGATTCTGGGGGACAGACCGGTGTAAGACGGGAAAACAATCCGGGCGTCGGCGCGCTCCAACCGTGGGTAATCGAACACGGCGACTTTGAAGTCGCGGGTGCGGCCGGTGGGAAATTCGATCCGGTAACTCAGGTCCTGGTTCACCTCGGAGACGGCGCCGCCGAAGACCGGGTCGTCGAGATTTTTGGTCAGCGGGAGGCGGCGCTCGGTTTCGTTCAGCGGTTTGAGGACCAACGTCGCTTCCGGGGGCAATTTCCCGTCGAACCGCGCCAGGACCACCAGCGGGCTGCCGCGTTCGAGGCTGGCGTCCCCGGGACTGACCGCCACGCCATTGGACCGGGTGGCCAGCAATCGATGAACCGTCGGCATGCCGGAGCGTAATCCGGCCGTGACCAGCAGCATCACGGCGAACGCCAACCAGTGCATCGCCTGGATGCGGGAGAGGCTGTCGAGCAGCCGCTGTTCCCACGGCTGGGCGTGGTGATGGGCCAGGGCCTCGCCGATGACGCGCTCCTGGAAATAGTTCAGCCGGCCTGTGACTGGATCGGGCTGCTGTTCGACCGCGGTCAGCAGCCGGGCGTGGAGTGCCGGGTTTTCGGCTTCGATCAGCCGGGCGAGCTGGCGGTAGTCGGCGCCCCGACGCCGACTTCGGCGAACGAGCACGGCTGCCGCCGTGACCGCCGTGACCACCAGGAACGGGAAGGCCCACGACGACGACCAACCCGCCAGCCGGCGGAGCAGCAGGCATCCCAAGGCAATACCGGTGATGGCCGCCCAGCACACCGTCAGGGCGCGCCACAACTCGTATCGGCGCTGGGCGCGCGCGATGGGCTCCAGATACGATTGCAGCCGGCGGTCCATCATGTCGTCATTGCGGATTGCGGAGCGGCCCGGTGGGTCAGCCAGCCGGCCAACCACATCTCCGCCACCAATACCACCAACGCCCCGATCGTCAACCAGCGCCAGAGCTTTTGCTGGTTCTCCAGCTCGGCGTCGTGGAGGTGGCGCTTTTGCTCCAGCCGGGGCGCGGCGATGGGACTCGGCGGCTTCAATGGTACTCCCAGACGTTGCAACTGGTCCGCCGGTAACGGCGCCGTCCGACTTTCCCGCGCCTCGAGATTCACCGCAAACCGCACGGGCGGCCCGACTGCGGCGACGGTGTAAATCCCCGGCTGCTCCGTCTCCGCGAAATGGGTCTCACCGGCCGCGAGCCGAACCTCGGTGCCGTCCGGTTTCCGGACCAGGACCCCTTGCGAACCGGCCGTGGCCACCGCCTCGCCCAGATCGACCGGGTCGCCGACCTGGACTTGGGTCAACGGCGGCTTCAGCCCGCCGGCCAAATCCAGGATGGCATACAACAGCGGAACGAACTTCGAGGATAGGGCCAATTGACTGTCGGCGGGCTGCCAACCGGACGTCAGCACCAGCAGCCGGCCTTTGGCCCGCGGCACCTCGACCAACGCCGCGTCACCGCTGTCGAACCGGGCCAATACCCGCGCGCCGGGCAGCGATCCGGCGTCCAACCGCCGGTATTTCCAAAACCGGATTTTCGTGAAATCGTTATACCGCGGATCCGCAAACGGCGCAAAGAGCGGGTGCTGAAAATCGACCTGGCCCAGCATGAAATAATTGGTTCCCGCCACCTCCTGCGCCGTTAGGGACTGGACGCCCGCCACTCGACCAACGGTCTCCGCCAGCGCCGCGCTCTGGAGGACGAACAGGGCCGTGCCCCCGGCCCCGACGTAGGCGCCCACGGCCCCCGCCGCGGCTGCCGGTAACCGGTCCGTCACAATCACCAGCCGCGCCCCCCCCAGCACGGCCGCCGAGAACGGCGCGGAGGCTGTCCAGGTCCTCAGCGCGACCGCCTGACGGCGCGTCGGCTGGAAAGCCCGTTCGAGATAATAGAGCGATTGCGTCGGGTCGGCCTCGGCTGCCGCGCCGACAAACAGCACGCTCACCGGCTCCGCTTTCGGAGCAACAACGTATACCGTGTCGTCGAATGGGTCGTCGTCGCCAGTCAGCACGAGCCGTTCGCCGCTCGTGCCGGGCGGCAGCCTCGGCGCTGACACAACCCGGCTCTGGCCCGGCGGAACATATACGTCCAACGGCACGGCGCCCGCCGCGTCTCCCCAGCGCACCTGGAACTGCTCGCGCTGGGCGTTGCTCGAGTTGCTGATCCGCAGCCGCGGGCCCGCATCGGCCTCGGATAACCGCGCGTCGTCGAGGTCGGTGACCCATTGCAGACCGGCGTTGGTCGGACGTTTCGGTCGAACGGTCTCGACCTGGACGTCGATCCCGCGGGGCCAGTCATAGCCTTGGAGAAGCTCGAACCGACTGCCTTCCTGCAGGTCGCTGATCAGCACGATCCGGTGCGCGGCCAATTCCTGGCCGCGTTTGTCCACCTCGGTGAAGGCTTCGGCGGCGGTGACCAGGGCGCTACCCAGGTGCGTGCCACCCCAACCGGGCTTCAGCTCGGCCAGTTGACGGGAGACCAGCCCGGCACGGTCGGCCACGCCGAGGGCCGACCACTGATTGAAGCCGACGACGGGGCGGACCAACCGGTCGAACGTGAAGACCGCCACCTGGTCGGCCGGCGACGTTTGGCGCAACACCGCGTCGGCCTTGGCCAGACATGCCGACCACAAACCGTCACGCCGCATGCTCGCGCTGGTGTCCAGCAACAACACCAGCGCGCGGCCGGCGGACCCAGCCGGGATCGTCACCATCGGTTTCTGCAAGAACGGGCGCGCGAAACCCAGGGCCAGCAGCCCGATCACCAGGCAACGCAGGACCAGCAGCAGCAGGTGCTCCAACCGGTTGCGCCGCGTCACTCGCGGCGGCGTTGGCTCCAGGAACATCAGCGAGCTGAACGGGATTTGTTCCTTGGACGATCGCCGGACCAGGTGGAACACGATCGGCAAGGCGACCGTCAGGCCGCCGAGCAGAAAGAATGGCGTCAGAAAACTCATCGCACCCGACGCGGCACGGTCTTGCCCCGCTGCATCCGCTCGCGCAGGAAATCAAACAGCGCCAGCTCCAACGGGCGGTGGGTGGCAAACTGCCGGTAGCCGATCCCCAGTTTCCGGCACACCGACCGCGCCGCCGCGAGATGGGCATTCAGTTTCCGCAAGTAATCCTTCCGCACCGTCGCCGGGTCGATGAACAGTTGCTGGCCGGACTCAACATCGCGGAACATCACCGCCTGGTCGAAACTGAACGTCAATTCCGCCGGATCGAGGATCTGAAACAGCAGCACTTCGTGGCCGCAGGCGACCAGCGATCCGAGTTCCTTCTCCAGGGCGCCGAGCGGGGCCAGCAGATCGGAGATCAAGACCATCAACGCCCGTTTCTTGACCGTCTCGACGATGCGCCGGAGCGGTCTGGCCAGATCCGTGGCTGTCCCGGCAGCGGGTTCCTCGAGGTCGAGCATCAGGTGGCGCAAATGCCCCGGGCGATGCCGCGCCGGCAGGTAGGCCCGAATCTGCTCGTCGAACGTCAGCAACCCCACCGCGTCCCCTTGCAGGTTCAGGAAATAAGCCAGCGTCGCCGCCAGCGTGTTGGCATATTGGGCCTTGGTGTAACCGAGCGAGCCGTAGGCCATCGACCGGCTGTTGTCCACCAGCAAATGACAACGCAGATTCGTCTCGTCCTCGAACTTCTTGACGTAATACCGATCCGACCGCGCATAAAGCCGCCAGTCCAGGTAGCGCGGGTCGTCCCCGGGGGAATACTGGCGATACTCGGTGAACTCGACGGAAAACCCGTGACACGGGCTGCGATGCAGCCCGTGCCAGAAGCCCTCGACCACGACCCGGGCGCGCAGTTCCAGGTTCTTGATCGCCATCAGCACCTGCGGGTCAAGCAGCGCGCCGGCCTGGCCGCGACCGGGCGGGTGATCCCTTCGCGTGTCCATTGTCTCGGACAATCTGGTCGCGGCACTCATGTCGCCTTCAGCCACGATGCTCTCGGAGCGCGGACATGGCTGTCCGCGCCCCGTAGCAGCCGACGTGAGTCGGCTCTGACTGGTTCGGAGAGAAGCGTGAGCGGACTGACGTCCGCTGCTACCGGGTTCATGGAACGGCCCTTGTTCCATTCGGACCTGCTCACGGCCCATGAACCCGGGAGGGCGGCGCCGTCCCGGCGCGCCGTCGTCAAATCCGCCAGCGGCGCGGCCGGAGGCCGCAGCCCTACCGAACAGCGGTTCATGGGGAGTTGCCACGGCCGCTGCCGGACCCGCATGCCAGCCTTGAACCGGGGTAGACGGCCTGCCGTCATCCACCACTCGACGGACCGCGACACGCGGTCCCTCCCGGTCCAGGCGAGTCTGTTCATGGCGGCCTCAGTTCTTGGCGGCGACCGGGGTTGCGCCCACCGTCTGGAGCAATCGCTCGATCACATTGCTGACGGTCACCCCTTCGGCTTCCGCGCGATAGTTGAGCAGGATGCGATGTCGCAGCGTCGGCTGGGCCAGGGCTTGAATGTCCTCGATCGTCACATGCGCCCGTCCACGCAACAGCGCCCGCACCTTGGCCCCCAACACCAGGAATTGCCCCGCCCGCAACCCGGCCCCCCAACTGATCCATTCGTTGACGTAATCCAGCGCGCCCGGCTGGTGCGGTCGCGACGCCGACGCCAGCCGCACGGCAAATCGAACCAGGTCCTCGGCCACCGGCACCTTCCGGACCGTGTCGTGGAACCGCAGCACGTCCTCGCCGGTGAACAGTGGAGCGATTGGCTCGGGCTGCCGCGCCGTCGTCTGCGCCACCACGGCCACCTCCTGGTCCTCGGGCAGATAGTCGATCACGACATTGAACATGAAGCGGTCCAGTTGCGCCTCCGGGAGCGGGTAGGTGCCCTCCATCTCGATCGGGTTCTGCGTCGCCAACACGAAAAACGGCTCCGGCAACCCGTGCCGAACCCCGGCGGAGGTCACCTGGTGCTCCTGCATCGCTTCGAGCAACGCCGCCTGCGTCTTGGGCGGCGTCCGATTGATCTCGTCCGCCAGGATCATGTTCGCAAAGACCGGTCCCGGGACAAACACCATCTTCCGTTCGCCGCCGGCGTCGTGCAGGATTTCGGTGCCCGTGATGTCCGCCGGCATCAGGTCGGGCGTGAACTGGATTCGCTGGAACTGGAGATGAAAAATCCGGGCGATCGATTTCACCAGGAGTGTCTTCGCCAGCCCGGGCGCGCCGGTGATCAGGCAATGCCCGCCGGCGAACAGCGCGATCAGCAGTTGCTCGATCACCTCGGCCTGGCCAACGATCACCTTGGCCAGCTCGGCCCGGATGCGATCGCGCCCGGTGACGATCCGCTCGGCGAGTTCGCGCTCCGTGGGGGTGGGGTTGGTTTCCATGATTCCTTTCAATGCGTCATGAGGTAGAAAACGATGTTGATGCCGAGCGGGAAGGCCCGTTTCTCGGAAAATTCGTGGAAGAAATAGTCGTTCTCGCCTTCGCGTTCCCAGCCGTCGCCGTTGTCGCAGTTGTGCGTGGCGATGACCATGATCCGGCCGTGGTCATCCAGGATCGCCCGGACGTGCATGTTGGTGCATTCCTCCCAGCCAGCCCGGCCGCGCCAGCCGTAACCGTAGCCACCCGCCTGGCCCTCCCGCGGGTGGCTCTCCCAGGTAACCCCGTCGTACTGACTGCGGATGCCCTGGCGAATGTTCGGCGTCTGCAGCTTGTTCTTGGGCACGTTCAGGTCGAACACACAATGGAATATCGGATGGTCCATCGGCAGCTCGACAAACTCGCGCTCGGGCAGGACCCGTTTGATCTCACGCGCGAAGCCTTTCCATTGCCATTCGCCCCAGAAATCGTCGGCCATCAGGACCCCGCCGTTGAGCAGATACTTGCGCAGGATCGGCACCTCCGCGTCCCGCAAAATCAACGCCCCCGGTTCCACCATGTAAATGAACGGGTAATTGAACAGGTCCGGATTCGTCAGCCGGATCGTCCGCCCGTCCGGGTTCACCCGGATCGACGTCATCTGCTGGATGCGATACGACAGGTTCAAGTCGCTGTCGGGAAAATCGGTGATCCAACTGCCAGCCGTCGGCGAATCGTACGGGTTCCGGTCCCGGATGATCCGGACGAACGTGAACACGTCCTTGCCGAAGCCGGGGGTGTTGGTCCAGTTCGGCGTTTCGGTGCTGTGCTCGGCGATCTCCCGCGCCGTCTGCACGGTGTTTTCGTTGACCCATTCGCCACCCTCGGTGCGGATCATGCCGTCGCGCGACGCGTGCCACCAGCGTTGCGCCGAACAGAACACCGCCGAGGACAAGGCGACGACGCCCAGCAAGACAAGAGTGCGGGTGGCTTTCACGATCTCAGGTGCCAACAGTCGCCACTTGCAATGCACCCGGCAGGGCCGACCTGCGGGTCGGCCGTCTGCCCCGCGGCAGGCCCAATTTGCCGCTCGGCCCGGCGGCGCGGCAGCCCCGCCCTGCCAGGTTGATGGTCCCGAGGTACGCTCGAGGGACGGTGGGCGCCTTCCCTGAACCGGGTAGCAGCGGACGTGAGTCCGCTCATGCTCTCCTCCGGAGCCGTCAGAGCCGACTCACGTCGGCTGCTACGGGTCGGGCTGGGGTGCACGGCCCCGAAGGACGGCCGGCCCCCGGCGTCGGAGCTCTTCCTGAAGCCGCCCTCACTCGGCTTCACTTCGCTTCGCCGGGGCAGGCCCTGGCCCTCTCCCCCAGGGAGAGGGAACCGCCAGCCTGGATTCTCGAACATTCTGAAGTCTCCTTCGCCTTCGCCGCCGGCGGTCGTTCGATTCCCGAGAGCCGAAATGAAACCGGTGACGGCGAAAGATTCTCCCTCTCCCATCCGATGGGAGAGGGCCGGGGTGAGGGTTTGCCGAGATTCATGGTCCGCCAACAAATCCAGAAGAAAAACGCGGGTGCCCATACGAGAGGTGACCGGTGGCGGCGGATTTGGTTTCACCGAGTGGCGGGCGCGCTCGGCGGCGGCCAGGTCTGCTCGATGGCCAGCAACAACCGCTGCGCCGCACGGAAGCGGGGCGCCTCTTCGAGGGCCTCGAGCGCGTGGCGCTTGGCACCGAGACCGTCTCCTTGCTGACGCAACTGCCGCGCCAGGCGAAAATGGACCTCGGCCAGGTCCGACGGGTCCAGCAACAGCAACCGCTCGTAAGCTCGAATGGCGGCGTCGGGATGCCCCAGCTCCTCGCTCGCCTGCGCCAGGTAATGATACGGCTGCGGTAACAGCGGGTTCACCGCCAAAAACCGCTCGGCGTTCTCGACCACCCCAGCCCAATCCCTGGCGGCCTCGTCCAGTTCCATCAGGCGCAGGTAAGCGTCAGCGGCCGTGTCATCGAGCGCCGCCAACTTCGCCAGCGCGGCACGTTCAGGGTCGGGTTCCTTCAACTCGCGACAAACTCGGGCGAGCATCACGTAGGCGCAGTCCCCGCCGGTTTGCCCGGGGTAAAGCTCAATCAGCCGTTCGAGCGGCGCCTTGGCCTCCGCCCATTTTTCCGCGCGGATCAAGGCCGTCGCCTGCCACGTCAACACCCAGTAGTTGGTCGAGTCAGCCGCGCTCTCGCTCGCCCCCTGGCCTGGGACGGCCGGCAAGCCGAGGCCGCGCGAAATTGGCGGCGCCGCACCCTGCTTCCCACTCGTCGCGCGCTCCGCGTCGTCCCCTTGGACCAGCAAGTCAGCGGGTTTCTTCCAGTCCAATCCCGGGGCCAGGTCATTGGCGCGGTCGCGCGCAAAGGCAGCAAAATCCTTTTCCACCTTCGTCATCGGCGCGGTGTGCCGCGCGATCGCGTCGTTGATCTCGATCCCCTGCCCCAGGTCCACCAGGATGCCCTTCAAGGATTCAAACCCGAAAGTCCGCACCAGGTATTCGACCACCAACGACGACTCGAAGTAGGCAAACTGCACGTCCAGGTTGCTTTTGGGCGTCAGGAACGCCGCGCTGAGTCGGCCCACCGGCGTGAGTTCGCCGCCCAGGACCATCTGGCGATAGCGCCGGTTCATCGCCTGACCCCACGTCGGGTCGGCCTGACGCTCCTCATAGACCGAAATCCCCTCGCTGAGCCAGCGCGGCATCCGGTTCCGAGTCAGGTTCAGGGTGATGACGTGACAGAATTCGTGCCACAGCACCGCCTCCCAGTTGGCGGGATGCCCCGGGTCGGCCGCCGGGCTGTTGGCAGTGACGACGTGCCCGAAGCAAACGCCTAGAAACCCCGGGTTCAGCGGCATCCCGAACGTGCGCACGGCGAAATCCTTCTGGTCCGGGAAAATCTCGACCACGGTTGGTCGCTCGAGGCGGAGGCCATATTTGGCGCTCAAAGTTTTCTTGGCCCGCTCGAGTAGCGCCAGCGCGCGATCACCGTAAAGGCCCGCCTCGCCCGGGCTCATGCGCAGAACGAAATCCGCGTTGGTGAGGGTCTGAAACTTGGCCATCGTCTGGCGCAACGTCACCAGGTTGAACGCGGTCACGTCGTAACCGTCGCGCTCGTGCACTTCCTCAGCCAGTTGCCAGCCGGCCGCCTCGTTGCCCAGCCGCAACAGGTCCTGCGCCAGTTGCAGCTTGGCCGGCAGGTAATCCGGACCCAACCGCAGCGCCTGCCGCTGGTGCGCCGCGCCTTCCGCAAACCGGTATTTCTGCGACAGTTTCCGGCCAATCAACTGGTCCACGCGCGGGTTGGCGCCCCAGAACTTCAGCGCCGCGCCGCGGGCGTTGGCCTCGGCATTGGTGTCGTTCCGCAGTTCGGCCAGCACGGCCCGGTACGCCCACACTTCGGGCGACCAGGGATTGACCCGCAACGCCCGGTCCAGCATCTGGCCCGCGTCCGCATACTGCTCGGCATCCACCAGGTGGTCCGCCAGCAATAGCAGGGCCGGGACGTGGTTCGGGTTCGCCTCAAGAACCGCTTCCAGCGCTTTGCCCATCTGCGCGGCGTTACTCGGCGCGTAGGCGCGGGCCAGGCCGAACTCGACATCCGGATCCCGGGGAAATTTCTTGAGTGCTTCCGTGAAAGTTTGGGCGGCCAGTTGGTAATCACTCTTGTCGAGCGCCAGGTCGCCGCTGGCCAACCACGCGTCGCGATTGTTGGCATCGACGCGCTTGGCCTGATCCAGGAAATTCTCGAGCACGAGTTTCGGGTCGGCCCCCAGCAGCAGCGCCGCTTTGCCCAAGGCAACCAGGCCGGGCGCGTCCCGGACGTACCGGGCCCGCGTCCCGGCCAGTTCGGAGAGGCTGTCGAGGACGTCGCGGGCGCGATTGGTCTGGCCGTTGGCGGTCAAAACGTCGTAAGCGACCAACAACAGCGGCACGTTGTTATCGAAACGACGCAGGGCGTTGGTGACGGTGGTTTGCGCCTCGGCGTACTGGCCGACGGCAAGCTGGGCCTTGGCCAGCAGAAGCGGCCAGGTCTCATCCCACTCGGAGGCGCGGATGGCCGCCTGTGCCTGCCGAATGCAGCCGGCGTAATCGCCGTGTTGCAGCAATCTCTCGCCTTCGGCCAGGTCCGCACCGCGGGTTCCAACACTACCGCTCAGCAATCCGACAGTGAGGATTACCCCGGCCAGGACCCCTTCTGGCGTCGGCTTGCTGATGCAGTGCATGCCCACATCTAAGCCATCCCCGCGCCTGACGCAAGGGCCGAGGCGCGTAAGGCTGGGGAACGGGGAAGAGCGCCCGAGGCGGTGCGCGGCAATCGACGGCGGCGTGGCCAGCAACCGTTCGCACCGCCGCAAGCAAGGCGCTCGAACACTGCCCCTGTTACCAGAGGTTTGACCCGAGCCGCCTTTTCCGGCACGCTGGCGGCATGGCGAACACGTTCGGCCAACTGTTCCGCGTCACCACCTGGGGCGAGTCCCACGGCGCCGGTGTCGGTGTCGTCATCGACGGTTGTCCGCCGCGGCTGCCGCTGACGGAGGCGGACATCCAGCCGGACTTGGACCGGCGCCGGCCCGGCCAGTCGAAGATCGTCACCCCGCGCAAGGAAGCGGACCGGGTCCAGATTCTCTCCGGCACGTTCGAGGGCCAGACGCTGGGCACGCCGATCTCGATGTGGGTTCAGAACGAAGACGCGCGCCCCGAGGCTTACGCGGAAATGGCCACGAAGTTCCGGCCATCGCACGCCGATTACACCTACTTCGCCAAGTTCGGCATCCGCGCCTGGCCCGGAGGTGGGCGCACGAGCGCCCGCGAGACGATCGGCCGGGTCGCGGCGGGGGCGGTGGCGAAGAAAATCCTCCGCCAACGATTTGGGGTCGAGGTGCTGGCTTACGTCAAGCAAGTGCAATGCCTTCTCGCCCATGTTGACCCGGATACGGTCGAGGCCAGGCACATCGAGACCAACATCGCCCGCTGTCCGGATGCGGCGGCGGCCAAAAAGATGATCCGATTGATCGAGCGGATGCGGCAAGCGGGCGATACGGTGGGAGGGATCGTGGAAGGAGTCGCGCGCGGCGTGCCCGCGGGCTGGGGCGAGCCGGTATTCGACCGGTTGGAGGCCGATCTGGCAAAAGCCATGCTCAGCTTGCCGGCGTCCAAGGGCTTCGACATCGGATCGGGCTTTGCGGGAATCCTATTGACCGGCTCCCAGCACAACGATCCGTTCCGCGCCAAAGGCGGCAAGATCCATACATCGACCAACCGCAGCGGCGGAATTCAGGGCGGTATCTCCAACGGCCAAACCATTTATTTCCGGGTCGCGTTTAAGCCCGTGGCGACGGTAATGCGCGAACAGGCGACCGTGGACATCCAATTCCGCAACACGACGCTCAAGGCGCGAGGGCGCCACGACCCGTGCGTCTTGCCGCGGGCGGTACCGATGGTCGAGGCGATGACTGCCCTGGTGTTGGTGGACCACGCCCTGCGCCATCAGGCGCAGTGCGGAGGATGACCCAGCGAGGCGCGCGGAGAGAACCAACGAAGGCAAAGACCAATCGAAGATGCACCGCAAAGCTGACCTGAGGTCTGAGGCGCGCCTCGCTAGTGCCAATACCCGCCGACGCGGTGCCAGCCTCGGTGACCATGCACCCAGCGGGGTCCAATCCACACTGCCCCGCCGTAAGGCGGCCACGCCCAGTGGCCACCGATCCAGACCCAGCCGCCACCGTTCCATACCCATTCGCCGCCGACCCAAGTGTAACCGGGACCCGGAGCAACCACGATGTTTTCGGCCGGTGGCGGTGGCGGGGCTTGCGTGACGACCGCTGCATTGCTGGTGCTGATCATGTAGGCAATCACCTTCTGGCTCACCCCGGCGTTCTTCAGGTCGATGATGGCATTCGCATCCAACTGGTAAACGGACCGCGTGCTGTTGATTTGGCTGATGATGACATCATCGCTGACGCCGGATTGGGCCATCGCTTTGATGTCGGCGATCCCGAGGGGCTGGGCCTGCGGCGTCACCACGTAGCGCGGCGGCGGTTCCGGTCGCGCAGCCGCCTGATAATCCATGCTGTGCCCGATGAGTCCGCCGGCGATCGCCCCCGCCGCACCACCGATCAACGCCCCCGCCCCGGGAGCCCGTCGGTCGGCCAGGGCGCCAATCGCCGCCCCCGAACCCGCGCCGATCAACGCCCCGCTGCCCGTGTAGTCAGGCCGCCCGTTCGGCGACACGCAACCTGCCAGCACGCCGCCCAGGGCCAACAAGGTGATGACTTTGACAACGCTCGGTTTCATTCCAGTCGGTCTCGATCCCGGTTCAACTTCGCCGGCGCCCAGGCCGACGTCAAATGCCGCCGCACGGAAAGGGACTGCGCGAGCTTTGATTCATGATTCATGGGGCCGATGGCCTTGTCCCGCTGGTTATCGGCGCCGGTCAAATTCCCCGCGTCCGCGAAAGCCGCCGTCCCGCTCGGCCTCCTGCGTCCGCTGACGGCGATGGGTCAGCGTTTCCATACGCTCCCGCCCCAGTCCCTCCACGAAGAAGTGGCCCTGCTCGACGCGATAGCCATTGCGGATGGTGCTGCGAACGAACACGGTCTCGAGGCGTTCGCGCGGGAGCAGAAACCGGTGCAGATCGTGGTCCCAGAAACGGTCGTAACCCACGAAGACGAACGCGTCCGGCCCCAGGCCAAACCCAACATCCACGGCGACGCGGCCCTCGTACATCAGCCCGACGCCGGCCCGGAACACCGCGCCGGGCGGCAGCGGTGCCCAGCCGCAATATCCTTCGGCCTGGCGCCAGCAAACCCAGGCGGGGGCCCAGTCACAGCCTGGCACCCACACCCAGCCAAGGTCGCTCCGATACCATCGCCCGTAATGGAACACCCACCGCCCCCATGCATAGTCCGTCTGCCAGCACCACCCCGCATCGGCATAGGTCCAGTAACCATGATCGCAATACGGCCGCCACCACGGATCGGCCACCACCACCGCCGGACGCCAGCACCAGCCGTACCCCGACACCTGGACCCACGTGCCATACGGCGCCAGTTGATCGTGAAAATAATTGAAATCCACCGGCGCGGGCGCCGGGGCACTCACGACCGGCGGCGGCGCTGCCGGTGCGGCAGCCAGCGGCGCCGCGTTGAGAGTTGGCGCCACAGGAACCGGGGTCGACGGCGCGGCGTTGCCCGGTACCGGGACGCCACCGTCGGCTAGCAGCGCCTTGATCACCGCTTGCGACACCCCCTGATCCCGGAGGTAGAGAATCTGATCCGCGCTGAGTTTGTAAGTCGCCCCCACGCTCCGGAGATGCGCCAGGATCACCTCGTCACCAATCCCGCCGTGCGCCAGCTTGACGACATCCTGAACGCCAACGGGCAGACGGACCGCCTGGGTTTGGGCCAAGGCGGGCGCCCGGCCGACGCCGAGCACCATTGCCATCAGCGCCAGGAGGATGGGTCGGTTCATGCCGCTGGTCATTTTCTTTCCAAAAACCGCACTCGAAACCGTCAGACGAGGGGGCTCACAACCCGGTTACAGTCAGATGAATGGAGCCGCAGGCTCGCACGCTTGCGTTTGCCCGGCAGATTCTGAACGCGCCGGTCGGGCGACGCCCTTCGCCCCCACCGCCTCAGGTCCGAAATCGGCGCGGCGGGCAGGCCGCCGCCCGAGCAGGCGCACGGTCCCACTGGATGGGCAAGCGGAAATGGACGCTCCCCAGAAACTCCGCCAGCCGCCAGAGGAATAGCGCGCGA
>JAGWYX010000599.1 GCA_018969165.1 Verrucomicrobiota bacterium | reverse complement strand
TTGCTCGGTTGCACCGGCGGCGCCTTGTGGTCCGATGAGTTGCGCCCGGGCCCGATTTATCTCCAGGGCGACCACACCGGCATCGACTACCGCAACATCGTCCTTCGGCCGGTGGTCAAGGAATAACCCGCCTCGCCGCCCCGACGCGCGCGCGAGGCCCCTCCCTCCCCGTTCGGGCTCGGATCGGAGGCGGGCAGCGCCGCGCGCGGGCGGGGTCAGTCAAAGCCCGGGCGGATCGCTCCCTGGAGGCGGTGCAAGTCCTGGCGATCCAGGTCATTGGCCACCGGCTGGTACCACATCTGAAATTTCTTTGGCCACGCCCATTTCCAGTGCTCCACATGCCCGTCGGCGAAAGAGAGGTTGGCGCCCTGGTTATGCCGATCGGCCGGCAGGTCCAGCCACACCTCCGCCGATCCGGGCGGCGTGAGCCCGAAGGTGGCATCGGACATGGTCTCCGCGTTCTCGTCGATAAAGACAAACACGCTCGACGGCGGCGGATCGATGATTTCGGAGTCGTTGTAGAACCCGGGGACGAACGAGGCCATTGATCGGGCGCCGAGCGCGACGCTCATGTTGTAACTGCGCGTTCGGAGCTGGGGGAGCAGCGTGCCATCCGGGGTCTGCACCTTCGAGGAGTCGGCCGGGCAATGGTAAATGCCAACGGCGCGGTTGTAGGGGAACAACAATCCGCTTTCGATGTTGCTTGTCGTTGTGTCCAGCCGGGCATTGCCCGGGCACCAGGAAGCCCCGGTCGTGGGTGGGGCGGGGCTCCCGCTGCCCGAGCCCGTGCTGGTGATAAACGCGATCGAGTCGTTCTCCACCAGCTCGCCGTGGTGGTCCCCGGCGTACATCGCCCAACCGACCTGCAACTGCTTCAGATTATTCAGGCAGGACACGTTCAGCGCCTGGGCCTTGGATTTTGCCAGCGCCGGCAGGAGAAGGCTCGCCAGAATGGCGATGATCGCGATGACCACCAGCAACTCGATCAGCGTGAACCCCGTGCTGGGTGCGCGCTCCCTGCCGTCAACCTTGCCGGGTCCATTCACGGGCGTCGTTGTCACAAGCCTCAACTGCCTCCCACCATTCCATATTCGGCCGCCCTTTTCAAGCCGCGCGGCTCCGGTCTTGCCGGGCCTTGTTTGGCCTTGGTGCCGCGCTGCAGGCCGCCGGTCAACGGACACGCCGGGGCGCTCACTTTCCGGCTTTCTTGAGGCTGTCAGAGTCCAGGTTCCGGCGCCTGGCCACGGCCTGGCGCAGCACATATTCGATCTGGCCATTGACACTGCGCAATTCGGTCTGGGCCCACGTCTCCAACTCCTGCCACAGGGTCGGGTCCATGCGCAGCAAAAAGGCTTTCCGGGAGGCCATGCGATAATTGCTGGTCGGCGGCCGCCCGCTATCGGGCGCGCTTGAACACCGCCACGATGTCGCGGGTGGCCCCTTGATCGCGGTTGGTCGTGAACAGGGAGACCAGTTCCCAGCCTTGCTGGCCCAACTCGTTGAGCCGGGCGTCGAGTTCCTCCTCGCGAAACTTTCCTCCGAGCAGACCTTTGGTCCGGACTTTGCAGGTCTTGAATTCCCAGGTCATAATGTGGGATGCGCCCCCGCGTCAGGCGGCGTGCGCCGGCAGGGCCAGTTGCTGCACGAAATCGTCCGGGGCGTCCGGCGAAAGGACCGCGATGCGGTCCCCGTAGCGCAGCACCACCGTCCGCCGCCGGTCCGTGACAAAGGCGCGGTAGCGGCCCAGTGCCCGGCTGTAGTACCAGCCGGTGAAGGAGAAGAACCCGCCGTTGCCCCAGGCGCGCAGGCTCCACCGCATGGCGTGGGGCTTGACCTGGGCCGATTGCAGCCCGGCCCGCGGCAGGCGCGTCGTCCACACCAACCGATGCACCAGGATGGCGTCCGGGGTGACGGTGTAGCCGCGGACAATGAACAGCGCACACGCCAGGACCAGGGCCACCAGCAGCCACCCGACCCCGAACGACGCGCCGGACCGCGGGCCGATTCCAGACCACGAGATGACCGCGATCCCGAGGCACAGGAGGGTGAAACACGCGGACATGGACTTGAGCAGGATTCCCCAGGGAGCCAGGTAATGTTTCATAGGCGGAGGCAGGTTTGCGGTTTGAGTTGACGGTGCGCGCGACGGCCGGCGTTCACGTGTAGAGCGTGCCGGTGTTGACCACCGGGTGCACCTCGCTCTCGCCGCACAGGACCACCAGCAGATTGCTCACCATCGCGGCCTTGCGTTCTTCATCAAGCTGCACGACCGCCTTGGCCGCCAGATCGCGCAGCGCCATGTCCACCATGCTGACGGCGCCGTGGACGATCTTCTGCCGCGCGGCAATCACGGCCTCGGCCTGCTGCCGCCGGAGCATGGCCTGGGCGATCTCGGGGGCGTAAGCCAGATGCGTCAGGCGCGCCTCCTCGACCACCACGCCGGCCTTGTCCAACCGGTTCTGCAGTTCCTGCTGCAGCGCGGCCGAGACTTCATCGACACCGCTCCGCAGGGTGATTTCGTTCTCCTCGCCGTGGTCGTAGGCGTAGGCGCTGGCCAGGTGTCGCACCGCCGACTCGCTCTGGATGCGCACATAGTTGTCGTAGCTCTCGACATCGAACATCGCCTGGGCTGTATCCTGGACGCGCCAGACGATGACGGCCGCGATCTCGATCGGGTTGCCGCGCTTGTCGTTGACCTTGAGCTTCTCGCCGTTGAGGTTCCGCGACCGCAGCGAGATGCGTTTCTTGGTGTTGAAGGGATTGGTCCAATGGAACCCGCTGGTGCGCACGGTGCCGCGGTAGGCGCCGAACAGGATCAGGACGCGGGCCTCGTTGGGCTGGAGGGTGAAGTAGCCGCAAAGGAATACCACGGCCAGCACGTCCAACAGCAGGCCGGTGACCAGCCGCGGCACCGACAGCTCCTGGTTCAACGCGGCGGCGTGGTAAACGGCGCGGAAGCACAGGGTGCTGGCGCCGGCCAGCAGGGCCAGGTTGACGAGCAGCATGAGCCAGCCGTTGACGGCGGTGACGGTTTTCTCCTTGTTAGCCGGACCGGAGGTGAGGTTGGTCATAAGGCGCCTTTCGGTTTGGAAACCGGATCAAGAACTTTCCGGTTTCTATCATGGTGATATCATAATGCAATCGGAAGACGTGTCAAGCCCATTTCGAGCGGCGCCGCCGTGTCCCTGGGCGCGGCTCGGGAAAATGGGCTTGGTTTTTGCGCCGCGCGCGCCTAGAGTCCTTGAGTGAATGAACTGATGTGGGCGAGCGATCGGAATGGGTTATGAGCAACACACCCCTGTCGGTGGCCGAAGTGACGGAATTGAAGCTGGGCCTGAACCACCTGGCGCGGAACCTGTGGTGGACTTGGAACCAGGAGGCGCAGGAAATCTTTCATGAGCTGTCGCCGCGGGGTTGGCAGAATCTATACCACAACGCGGTGGCGGTGCTGCACGAGGTCTCGGACTACGAGCTGCACGTGCGGCTGCAGGATCCGGACTTTGCGGAGCG
>JAGWYX010000598.1 GCA_018969165.1 Verrucomicrobiota bacterium | reverse complement strand
GGCCTGCGCATTCGCGAGAGGTGGCTGGCGATGAAGCGGCTGACAGAGCAACCGTCTCTGGCCTCGTGGTCTCGGGCTGAAACCCGTCGCGGTCGGGCTACCGCTTCCCTGCGTGGGGCGCGGCCCCGCGGCAGGGCGACCATCGTTTTTCTGGCCGTGGGTATTGCCGCGTTGGTCCACGCCGGCGCCGCCGAGTTGAAGGTGCAGGTGGACCGGCCGGGCGCGCGCATCAGCCCGGCGCTCTACGGCATTTTCTTTGAAGAGATCAACTGCGCCGGCGACGGCGGGCTCTACGCGGAAATGGTCCGGAACCGATCGTTCGAGGATTCCAACCAGCCGGAGCACTGGTCGCTGGTGACCAGCGGTGCGGGCCGCGGCCAAATGACCGTCGTGCCGCTCGAGGCAGGAAGTGAGTTCAATCGCCACGCCTTGCGGCTCCAGGTCACCCAGGCCGGCCGAGGCACGGTGGGTGTGGTCAACGACGGTTATTGGGGAATGGCACTGGCCAAAGGCGCGACTTACGACCTGTCGCTCCGTGCCCGCGCCGGTAGCGGCTTCAACGGCCCATTGCAGGTGACCCTGCTGGGGGCCAATGGCGTGGTCTATGCCACCGCGCGCATCGATGGTTTGACGAGCAAATGGAAATCATTTCGCGCCGCGCTGACTACCCCGGCGGCGTGCGCGCAGGCCCGCCTGAGCATCAGCGCGGCGCAACCGGGCACGGTTTGGCTGGATGTCGTGTCGCTGTTTCCCAGGAAGACCTTCAAAGGCCGGCGCAATGGCCTGCGGCCAGATCTGGCCGGCATGCTGGCGGGATTGCATCCGTCGTTCGTCCGGTTCCCCGGCGGCTGCTGGGTGGAAGGCGACAACCTGTCCTTGTCCTATCACTGGAAACAGACGATTGGCGACATCGCCGACCGTCGCGACCAGTATAACATCTGGCAGTATTACTCGACGCAAGGACTGGGTTTTCACGAATACCTTCAAATGTGCGAAGACCTCGGTGCCGAACCGTTGTTCGTGATCAACTGCGGCATGTCACACCACGGAAACGTGCCGCTGGACCAGATGGGTTCGTGGGTCCAGGACGCTCTGGACGCGATCGAGTACGCCAACGGGCCGGTGACCAGCCGGTGGGGCTCGGTCCGAGCGCGGAACGGGCACCCGGCGCCGTTCCACCTCCGTTACATGGAAATTGGCAACGAAAACGGCGGCCCGCCGTACCGTGAACGCTACGCCTTGTTCTATCGCGCCATCAAGTCCCGCTACCCGCGGATGCATCTGATCGCCGATGTCTGGGGCGGTATTCCGAACGATAACCCCGTCGAGATCGTGGACGAGCACTACTACAGCAGCCCCGAGTTCTTCATGAACAACGCGGCCCGCTACGACCATTACGATCGGAGCGGGCCAAAGGTCTATGTGGGCGAATACGCGGTGACGCAGGGGTGCGGCCAGGGCAACCTGCGCGCGGCTCTGGGCGAAGCGGCATTCATGACGGGCCTGGAACGCAACTCGGACATCGTGGTCATGGCTTCCTACGCGCCGCTTTTCGCCAACCTGAACTACAAGAAATGGAACCCGGACCTGATCAACTTCAATGGCGCGTCCGTGTATGGGATACCCTCCTATTACGTCCAAAAAATGTTTTCCGCGAACCGGGGAGACTTTGTCCTGCCGGTCCAACTGGAGGCGACTGCGGCTGTGCCGATTGATGTTGGTCACGGCGGTATCGGCCTGGGCACCTGGAACACGCGGGCCGAATACAAAGACCTGCACGTGACGCAGGCGGGGGAGACGTTGTTTGCGTCCGATTTCTCGAGCGGGAGCGAAGGTTGGGAGGTTCACGGCGGCCGCTGGCAGACCCGGGACGGGGCCTTCCGGCAGACGACCGGAGGCCCCGACCGCCGCGCCGTCGCCGGAGACCCGGCCTGGCGCGATTACAGCCTGACCCTGAAAGCGCGCAAACTGGGCGGCGCCGAGGGGTTCCTCGTCATGTTCCGCGTGCAGGACGAGCAAAACTGGTTTTGGTGGAATGTCGGCGGTTGGGGCAACACCCAGCATGCGATTGAACATTGTGTCGATGGCTCGAAATCGATCCTCGGGCAACCGGTTCCCGGCGCGGTCGAGACCGGACGCTGGTACGATCTCCGCGTCGAAGTGCGCGGCGCGCGAATTCGTTGCTATCTCGACGGAAAGCTGGTCCACGACGCAGTGATGAAATCCCCGCCACCGATGTACGCCACGGCCAGCCGTGTCCACGCTACGGGCGAGGTGATCCTCAAGGTGGTGAATGTGAGCGGTACGGCGCAGGAAACCGCCGTCCGGTTGCTCGGCGTCAAGTCCGTCCGCCACTCCGGGTCCGCAACGACGCTGACGTCGGCCAACCCGGCCGACGAGAACTCGCTCGAGCAACCGGTGAATGTCGCGCCGGTCTCGCGCCGACTCACCGGTCTAAGCCCCGATTTTCGTTACGCGTTCCCGGCGTATTCGCTGACCGTCATGCGGTTGAAGCCCGATTAAACCTCTAAGGATTCGCAATCGGACCGCGGCTTGTCTCGAGCCGCAGCGCGTGCCGGGCCGCTGCGGGTTGAGGACAACCCGCGCTCCGGTTCCTGGGAAGGCCCTTGTTCCTTCCGGGCCTGCTCGCCGGCCAGGGATTTGGACGGACCCTCACCGCGGCCTGCCCCCGCTGAAACCGGGGCCACTCTGAGCCGGGACAGACCCATCCTGCGCTTGATCCGAATCAAGGCCCGTTCTATCATCCCTGACCAGACTGGATGCACGATGTTATCGGCCGACTGCCGCGTTCACCCTGACATGCGATGAAGACCAAACCATGGCGCGTGTGGTTGTTCCTGCTCCTTTCGGGCCTGGTAGCCGCTTCGAGCCCGGCCCAGAATCCGGCTTCGCCCGATCTGTGGGGCCTGGCGCAGCGCCACCACTCGGTCCACCGGTTCTCGACGCTCTTCACCGCGCAGGATGTCCGCAGCTCGCTCGGCACCGATGCCGGCCTGGACCGCGCCCTGGATTGGTGTCGGCGCACCGGCGTGACCAAGGTGTATCTGGAGGAGTTCCGCGATGGTTACCAGGCCGAGCGGGCCACGTTGCTCCACGCTAAAGACCGCTTCCGCAATGCCGGCTTCCTCGTCTCCGGCTGCGTGACGACCACCGCGATCGGCAAATCCTCGACCGGCTGGAGAAACACCATCGCCTGCTACACCGATCCACCGACCCAGGAACATGTCCAGGCCATCTTCGAGTACGCCGCCAGTCTCTTCGACGAGATCATGATCGACGACTTCTGGTTCACCGATTGCACCTGCTCCGAATGCGACGCGGCGCGCCGCGCCCGGACCGTGACCGTCGGAGGCCAGACCTTCCCGGTCGCCGGCGATACCTGGGAGGATTACCGGCGCGAACTGATGGCCCGCGTCTCGCAAATCCGCGTGCTCGGCGCCGCCAGGAAGGTCAATCCGCGCGTCAAGATCATCATTAAATACCCGCAGTGGT
>JAGWYX010000597.1 GCA_018969165.1 Verrucomicrobiota bacterium | reverse complement strand
CTCGACCGCCTGCATATAACCGAATTGCGCCTTGAATACCTTGGCGCCGATCAGCCAGACGACCAGCGCCGCCAGAAAGAGTTGACCGAAACTGGCCGCGATCCCGCCCGCCGCGCCGGAGATCTTCAGCAGCGTCGGGGTCACGAACCGCTCGATCGCGCTCACGGCCGCGTCGGCCTTGTCTTTGGGCAATTTGCCCGAGTCCACCATTTTCTGAATCTGCTTCTGTTGCGCCTCACGGATGGCGTAGAGAATCCGGTCCTGCGAGAATACCACCAGGCTGAATACCACCGCTGCCAGGCACGAAAACAGGACCGGCACCAGCCAGTTCGTCGTCTGCGCCGGACCGGCCTTGACTTCGTCGAAGACTTCGCCGGGAACGACGAACACGTTCGTCAAGCGGGAGGCGAGCGAAGTGGCGGTAACGGGTGGCGCTGGCGGCAATTCGGGCGGGGAGAGGTCGGGCATAAAAGACCTTTCTCGTCGATCAGTTTTCTCATTTAGAAGCCACGTGTTAGATTAGCCGGTTTTCGGCGCCGAAGTCAACCTCGGGTTGAATCAGGAACCGCGAAAAAGATCTCCTCGATTGGTCGTTTGAAGACGCGGGCGACCTTGAAGGCCAGTGGCAGGCTCGGATCATACCGTTCGGTTTCGATGGCATTCACGGTCTGGCGGGACACGCCCAGTCGCGCCGCCAAGTCCGACTGCGACCAGTTCCTGCCCGTCAAGCATGTTTTACAGGCTAATCCCGACCGGTCCCGGCGTTGGTCCACCGTTCGCCGGCTCGCAATACCACGTGCGGTTGGCCCAACTCGCTCGCGGCCGCCACGAATTCCGCCGGTGTCGCCGTGTTGAACTCGAACATTTCGTAATGACAGGGGATTACCAGGCGCGCGCCGATGTGCTTCGCCAACTGCGCCGCTTCACGGCCCCGGAGGTTGCCCGCCACCCGCCGCTCGGGCGCTCGGCCGTTGATCGGCAGCAACGCCACGTCAATCCGCCAGGGCCGCAGCCAGTCGGCCAGCCCGTCGAACCACACCGTGTCCCCGCTGTGATAAATCGTCCACGGCCCGAACTGCACGACGTAACCGAGACGCACCAGCCGGCCGTGGTCATCGCGTTCGAGGGTTTCGTGCGCCGCCGGCACCGCGTGGAACGAGAACAGACCGACCTGCGCCTCCGCCACGGGGCGTTCGAATGCGGAATGCGGAATGCGGAATGCGGAATCCTGAACGCCGGGTTCCGCATTCCGCAGTTCCTCTGCATCCAATCCAATGATTTGTTCGTCCGGCAACCCGGAGCGTTCGCGGACGGTCGCCCGGGTCGCCTCCGGACAGATCAGGACCAAGCCCGGGTTTGCTGCCGCCAGCAGCTTCAGGGTCTCCGGGTCCAGATGGTCGGTATGCGCATGGCTCGAGGTGACGACCTCGATGAAATCCAGCCGTTCGGGCGCGACGACGCGCTCGGTCATGCGCACGTGCGGTTTGTCGGTCGCCGCGTATTTCTTCGTCAGCGAATCGGACAAGTAGGGATCGAGCAGGAGGTGATGGCCCTGACATTGGACCAGGAACCCGCTTTGGCCGAGCCACCAGAGGTGAAACCACTCGCCATCCGCGCGCGCAGTGGCGACCTCGGCGAGGAACGCGTCGTCTTGGAAAACAGGCTTGATCATTGGACAGCGGCTTGCTCGGCGGCTCCGATGGCTCGGCGTGCTCCATTCTGCAGATTGCGGTTCGTCTCGGTCAACATTTGAACCGAGAGAAGGCCGGAACACCGCGGGCGGCCCCACTCCCTCCGGCTCGTTGGTTGGTCCGCCGTTTTCCATGCCAGGGGTGGGCTTCGCCGTCAAGCACGGCTGGCATGACCGACGCGTTTTCGGGGGCGGTAGGCTAGCCGGGCAGCCGCCGCAAAAACTCCGCGGGCTTGATGATCTCGAGTCCAAACGGCCTGCCCAGCACCAACAGGTCGCGGTCGTATGTCATCACGGACTTGGCCTGAGCGGCGAGTGCGGCGGAAAGGTAAGGATCGTCCTTCCAGTCCCGCGATCGTTGCTTACCCAACGGCGCCGGAGTCACGACGCGCACCCGACTCAGGTACCACGTCAGCCGGGCCGCGGCGTGATGCTTGGGCCGTTTCTGTCGAATGAGCCGGATCGTCACCTCTTGCGTCTCCGCCAGCGTCTCCTCGGTGCCGAAGGCGAAGGCCTGCCGCCGCGCCAGCTTGACCAGGCACAGATACGCCTCGCCGTCCCAACAGACACCGGAGGCGATCACGTTGGCGTCAAGCACGACGCGCACGCCGGTGGTCCTTTTTGACCTGTTGCTGCAACGCCAGGACGGCTTCGACATCCTGGGCCGAGGGACCCGGTTCGGCCCCTGAGCGCGTGGACTGCAGGAGGCGCAAGTCGGCCTCGATCTCGTGCTTCATCTTCTCGCGGACCAGCGAGCGAAAGTATTCGCTGATGTTGCCGCAATCCCGTTCGCACTGGGCGCGCACGAACGCCGCCATCTGGCCCGGCAGACTGATGTTCAATGTCGCCATCTTCATGCGACGAAACTACAGCTCCTTTATCTATTGTCAACCATTGGCAATCTCTCAACGGGTTGGAACTCGGGAAGGCCCGCGCCAAAGACCCCGCTATTCCAACACTCCAATCCTCCGTTCCGCCTTCGGTCTCATGGGGCCTGAATCAGGCGGAAGCAAGGAGGCGCAAGTAAATATTGCCGTTGCCAGGCCATAGCCAGGCCATGTTCGTGGAGTTCTGCCTGAGGCTCACCGCCGGTTCCGTCAGCATCTCACGCTGCCTGAACCTCGCCAGATTTTCAATTTTAGATTTCCGATTGGGACCATTCGCCCATCGCAAATCGCCATTCGCTGTGGCTCCCGCCCTCACCGGTGGCCAATCGGGCCGGCATTCCGTACAGAAAGAGAATCCGGCTGAGTGCATCTGGTGTCGGGTAGCACGTCTGGCCGCATTCCACTTCAGTCTTCCGTGGTCCAATTCTCATCGTTGCCCACACGATTCCATCCCCAATTCGCGCCGGACCCGTTGCACGCCCTCGACCAGGTTCTTCAGCTTCTGTTTCGCGGCCCAGCGCGCCGTTTGGCTCAGGCCGCAATCCGGCGCGAACGACAACCGGTCCGCTGGTGCGTGCTTCAGGCACGCCCGCACGCGGTTGGCCACATCGTCCGCCGTCTCGATATAATAACTCTTCACGTCGATGATCCCGACCGCCACGTCGCGGCGCTTGGTGATCTCGCCGATCAATTCGAGTTCGGCGAACTCGCGGCTCGCCATTTCGAGGTGGATTTCGTTTAGCTTCATTTCGAGGAACGCGGGGAACATCGGGGCGTAGCGGCGCGGCCCGACGGCGCGGCCCTTGTAATTGCCAAAACAGAGATGGGTCGAAAGGCGGCACTGGCCGACGACCGGTTCGACGGTCCGGTTGAAGATGTCCACAAACCGTTTCGGATCCTCGCGGTGGGCGTAACAGCTCATCGACGGCTCGTCCAC
>JAGWYX010000596.1 GCA_018969165.1 Verrucomicrobiota bacterium | reverse complement strand
TTTCGATCCGGGCGCTGATCACGACGGTTTCGCAATCATGATGGGCGCGCGTGTAGTCGCGCACCCGTTGGACATACGGGTTGGCGTCGGCAGTGGCCAGATCGGATTCCTTCACGTTGGCGGCGAAGAGGGTCGGTTTGTCCGTCAGCAGAAAGAATCCTCGGGCCACCGCCTTTTCCTCCGGCGTCAGCCCGAGGGTGTCCGCCGGCTTGCCCTGGTCCAGATGTGCCGCCAGTTTCTTCAAGACCCACTCTTCGGCCAGCGCGATCTTGTCGCCGCGCTTGGCGTCCTTGGCCACCCGGTCCAGGCGCCGCTGGACGGCGTCCAGGTCTGCCAGCACGAGTTCGGTGAGCACGGTCTCGATGTCGCGAATCGGATCGAGGGCGCCGGCGACGTGGTGGACATCCGGATCTTCGAAGCAGCGCACCACTTGCACGACGGCGTCCACCTCGCGGATGTGGCTGAGGAATTTGTTTCCCAGCCCTTGGCCTTGCGCGGCGCCTTTGACCAGGCCAGCGATATCGACCAGCTCGATCGTCGCCGGAATGAGCACGTCGGTTTTGGCAATCCGGGCGAGCGGCTCGAGCCGGGCGTCCGGCACGGTGACGACCCCGACGTTCGGGTCGATGGTGCAGAACGGGTAGTTGGCCGCTTCGGCCTTGCGCGTGCGGGTGACGGCGTTGAAAAGCGTGGACTTCCCGACGTTGGGGAGACCGACAATGCCGGCGCTCAGCATAATTGGGGATGGCGTCGGCCCCCGCCAGTGGCCGCAAGCTTCGGACTGGAGCTGGTCATTGGACAGCGGAACGCTCGACGGCGGCCCGGATGGCGGCTTTGAATTTGTCGATCCCCAGGTCGAAGGCGGCGGCGATGGGTAGCACGGGTGCCTTGCCGAGCTTGCGCCGGAAGACCTTCAATTTCTCCCGGGCGATCGATTCGTCCATCTTGTTGGCCACGACCAGCCGCGGTTGCTTCAGCAGGGCCGGATCATACTGCTCCAGTTCGCTGAGGAGCTGCTGATAATCGTCCCACGGGGCGCGCCCGTCGATGCCCGCCATGTCCAGCAGCAAGACCAGGATTTGGCATCGCCGAATATGCCGCAGGAAGGCGTGACCCAGGCCGACGTTTCGGTGCGCTCCCTCGATCAAGCCCGGCACGTCGCACACGACGATCCGGCGGAAATCCGGATACTCGACGATGCCGATCTGTGGGTGGAGCGTCGTGAAGGGGTACGGAGCGATCTTAGGACGGGCGCGGGAGATGGCGGCAAGCAAAGTGGACTTGCCAGCGTTGGGATAGCCGACCAAGCCAACGTCCGCCATCAGGCGCAGCTCCAGCAGAAACTCGCCTTCCTCGCCCGGTTCGCCCGGCTGCGCGAAGCGCGGAGTCTGCCGCCGGGCGGTGGCGAAGTTGCGATTGCCCAGGCCGCCTCGGCCTCCGCGACAGAGGATGAACTGTTGTCCGTGAGAGGTTAAATCGACGACCGCCTGCGCTGGGTTGGGAGCGGTTGACGGGGAGGTCGCGAGGTTGCTTTCCGCCGCCAGGTCGATCTCCAGCGCGGTTTGATGTCCGGCGTGCCGGAGCATCGCCCGCGGTCGGGCGCCCACGGGCAAAGGCCGCGGCTCCTCCGGGGTCACGTCAGGCGCGTCGGTCCCGGCGGCGGAAACCTCGGGAGTCAGCCGCCAGACCAGCGTGCCGCACGGGACTTTTACCACCAGGTCGCGGCCGGCCCGTCCATCCATGCCCTCGCCTTTGCCGGGACGTCCGAGGTCGGCGATCAGGCGCGGCATGTAGAATTGGGCGATTAGGTTGTTCAGATCGTGATCGGCCTGGAGGATGACGTTGCCGCCATGACCGCCATTGCCGCCGCTCGGGCCGCCCTTGGGGACGAAGGCCTCGCGGTGGAAGGCCACGCAACCTTTGCCGCCGTGGCCGGCTCGCGCGAAGATTTTGACCTCATCGATGAACATGCCGTGGTCGTTGGGATGCTGTCGTCCGAACCCGGCAAGAAGGCCCTGACGGTAGGCGCCCGTGCCGAAAAGAAAGCGGCGAGGCCGAACACTTGGCCGCGCGAGAGTCCTTGAGTTCCGGAACTTGTTGTTGTCAGGTCAAGTTCTGGCGTCGCTTTCGCGGTCGGTGCTTTCCCAGGTCCATCCGGTCTGAGGCGAGCCTCGCCAGGAATCCGGACCTGGGTTAATTGCTACCGGGCGCGGTCGCCGGGACGATGTTCACCCGCCGACTCGCCTTGTCAAACCGCACCTGGCCGTCCACCAGGGCGTAGAGCGTCCAGTCCCGGCCAGTGCCGACGTTGTGGCCGGCATAGAACTTGGTGCCGCATTGCCGGACGAGGATGCTGCCGGCGGTGACAAATTCGCCGCCGAACGTTTTGACCCCGCGACGTTTGCTGACGCTGTCGCGGCCATTGCGGCTGCTCCCTTGACCTTTCTTGTGTGCCATAGGCGTTAGGCGTTGATTTCTTTGATCTTGACCACGGTCAGCTCCTGCCGGTGGCCGATCTTGCGATGATAGCCTTCGCGCCGGCGCATCTTGAAGGCCACCAGCTTGGGGCCGCGGGTGTGCTCGACGACGTCGGCCACCACGGTGGCCTGGGGCACGGTGGGGGCTCCCACGGTCACCTGACCGTCGCGATTGATCAGCAGCACCCGATCAAAAGTGATCGGCTGCCCGGCGGCGACGGCCACGCGCTCGATTTCGAGGGTCTGGCCCGCCGCCACCCGGTATTGTTTGGCACCTGTTTCAACAACGGCGTACATAAATTTCCAAAGCTCGTTATCCCACCAAAAACCATCATCGGTGTCAATCACCCAATTTTTCCAAACCGATTCCAAGATTGCCAACGCCCCGGGATTCGGTAGGATGCCCGCGGATTGGGCGTGGCCGGCGCAGACCGAGACCGGCCGGTGGGCAACGGGAACTGTGGACAATGCAAAAGGCTCGGCATCCTGGCGGCAACCGGGGACTTCGGAGGCGGGGCTTTACCCTGATCGAACTGCTGGTGGTGATCGCGCTCATCGGGATACTCGCCGGGCTATTGCTGCCGGCACTGGGTCGGGCCCGGGCACAAGCCCGCGGGACGGCGTGCCTGAACAACCTCCGCCAATGGGGCCTGGCCACGCAATTGTTCGCCGCCGACCACGATGATTTGCTGCCCAAAGACGGCACTCCGAACGGCACCTCGACCAGCGAGGGGTGGTATGTCGATCTGCCGCGCGAGCTGGGGCTCGGCGCCTACGGGGAGATGCCGTGGCGCACCAACGCGGCGGTTGACCCGGGACGCTCGCTCTGGATTTGTCCGGCCAATCCCCGCCGGAGCAATGGCAACAACCTGTTCCACTACTGTCTGAACGAGCATGTCAACGGCTCGGGCTCAGGCAGGCAGGTGCGACTCACGTGGCTGAATCAGCCGACGCGGGTTGTGTGGTTGTTTGACAACGGCAAGGCAGCCGCCGTGGCCCAACAAAATAATGTTCATACCAACCTGCACCAGGGCGGCGCGC
>JAGWYX010000595.1 GCA_018969165.1 Verrucomicrobiota bacterium | reverse complement strand
AAAATTCTTCGGATTTGCCAGCGCGGGATTTCGGGCAATCGCCATCAGCGTCTCCACCGTTCGCTGGCCGCCCTTGAGGCGCAGCCTGTCCACTAGGTTCAGCCACTGCCCATGCGCCAGGTGGGCTTTGGCCCGGTTCAGTTCGACGCCGCCTCGGATCAAGAACTCAGCGCCGCGTAACAAGAACGGCTGGATTCGGCAAAACCAGTACTCCGCGTCGTCGAGCCGGACAATGTCGGTCTGCACCTCCTGGGACGCCGCCGGCGGCCCAGCCAAGCCGCCTGGGATTTCGCCAATTGCTGGCGTGGTCGTGGCGACATGTTTCATCTTAAGCGCGCGTTCGGGCGGTGGCTGTGGTTCAGCGGCAGCCCTCTCGTCGGTTTTAGCTGCGGCGACCGGCTGCAGCGCGTGCATAGCCAGCTTGCTCGGCAGTGTGTCCTCCGTATCCTCGCCACCACCAACCTTCCCTTCGGGCCGAGCCGCACGCTCACCGCAGTGTACGGCAGTGGAAGCTCGCTCTCTCGAAACTGGTAGCGGTCTAACCTCAAGCGCCGGCCGCACAACTCCAGCCGCTGCTACCGCAGGCGGGATAGTCCGATTTGGCGTCACCCTCTGAGGCCCCACCCGCATGGTCTGCGGCGTAGCGTTCTTGGCCGGAGCTGTCGGCGCCGGCACGTCCGCGCCATGAGCCGTACCCGGCTGCGCGCTTGGAGCAACTGGGCGGCGTGGCGCTGGGGGGCTGGGAGCATTGGCGGGGACCCGCGGGCCGGGACGCCGCAGGCTGGGGTACGCCTGATTGTCGTACTGCACCACTGGCGTCGATGGCGGGGACTGCGCCTGGTCACGCTCGGTGCTGTTTGCGGGCTGCTTGGGCTCAGGCTCTGGCGTGCTGGGCCTGCTGGCTCGGCGGGGATAATCGGGTTGGATTTGGGAAGTATTCACGCTCATCTTTCGCCTTTCTGCGCACTTCTAATTGCGACCCACGCAACAGGCCGCGCGTCTCGGGGTGGAAATGGCGCTGCGGATCGCGCGCTTTCCCGGACGGCGGCCCGAAAAGAATTAATCGGTCTATTTTTCCGCATTTTCGATTTTCCACTATCGGCATCCGCGCCTGCGCGAGTGCTATCATAATTACGAGGCTGCCGATTTAATTTGCGTCGCCACCTACCAAGAACGTGATTTGCGAGCTGCTTTTTGAGCGGAACCAAAAAATCCTCCGCCCCGAGCCGGTACGCCTCGACAATTCAAAAACTGTTGGAAAAAAAATCAGGGCTGATATGCCCGGTTAATTCGGTGACGGCGTCCGCCTACAAAAATCTGGGCGTCCCGGAGACAGTCCCACACCCTGCCGGAGCATCTTCCCGCCTTCCTGCTGCAATCCCAGTCCGCGCTGCCGGCGGTATTCAGGCAACGGGTCCGGGATACCCGGGGACTGGTGCCGACGCTGCGCGACATACACCCATCGAACGGTGATCGCATCCGGCGCGCCCGGCAGGCCGGCGAACCTGGCGTATTTCACCTCGATGGCCCGGCGACCGGCTTGTTTGCCGATTTCGAGGTCTTAGCCAAGCAAGTTACCATGCTGCACTATGGTGAGGACTTGGGTAGGCGAGTCTGGACTCAGATTTCTCACTCGTACCTCAGCGCCTGCATCGGATCGACCTTCGTCGCACGGCGCGCGGGCAGCCAGCAGGCAAACAGCGCCACCAAGCCCAGCAGCAGGGCGATGGTCACCAAGGTGTATGGGTCGGTACTGCTCACCCCGAAGAGGTAGGCGCGCAGGGCTCGCCCGCTGGCCAGGGCGACGGTCATTCCGATCAGACTACCGATGATCACAAGTGCCAACCCTTGGCCCAGGATCAGCCACATCATGTCAGCGGTCTGTGCGCCCAGGACCATCCGAATGCCGATTTCGCGCGTGCGCCGCGCCACGCTGTACGACAGCACGCCGTACAAACCAACAGCCGCCAGCAGCAAACCCACGCCGGCGAAGATGGCCAGATAGAGCATCACGGTCCGATGACCGGCCATGGCGGTCCTCAAGGCCTCCTGCAAGTTGATAAACTCGGGCATGCGCGGGTCGGCACCGGCAGCCTTCAAGGTTCGACCGATCGCTGGGTAGAGGGTATGGGGATCCACTGCCGTCCGCACGACCAGGTACATCGGGGCGATGTCAACACCCGGGTCCTTGGCCAACGCCCGATAGAACGTCGGCTCAGGCGCAACGTATCGGCTGTAATCGCGCGTGTCACCGACGACGCCGACCACTTGATACGCCAACCGGGCCTGACCACGTTCCTGCGCCCAGAATTGTTTCCCGACCGCGTCCTCGCCCGGCCAGAGTATTCTTGCCGCCGTTTCATTGACCACCACCCGACCCATCCCTGCCACGGCATCACTGCGATCAAGCCAGCGCCCCTGCCGGAGCGGCACGCGCAGAACCCGCAGCGGATCGGCCTCCTCGATGCCGATCCAATATTTCTTCAAACGGCTGGGCCGCGAGCCTGGGGTCGTCGTCACGTCCACTTCTCGTCCCTCGAAGCCCACGCCGACCGCGGTCACGCCCGGAATGGCCGCGATGCGTTGTCGGGCGTCGGCGAAAAAGGCGAAAGCGGCTTCGAGGGCTTTGTTCAAAGCGGGGTCAGGACTGAACTTGCGCTGTTGGAGTTCCAAAATCGAAGGATAAACGCGCACGAGATTCTGCGGGTCCAGGTTGGGGTTGACCCGCAGCAAGTTGATCACGCTCCGTACCAGCAAACCCGCCCCGGCCAACAGCACCAGGACCGAGGCCAGTTGGCCGACGATCAGTATCCGGCTGAACCAGCCTCGGCGGCGATCCGGCGTGCTGGTGGCCGCGCCCAGTTTGAGCACTTCGCTCAGATCGGCTCGCCAACCCTGCCACGCCGGCGCAAGACCGAACAGCAGGCTGGTGATCAGCGTCACCGACGAGGCGATGCCCAGGACGCCCAAGTCGAGGGTGATGGGTTTAAGGCGGGGCAAATCCACCGGGATGAACGCTTGCAGAAGATCAAGGCCGAAGGCGGTGACCACGAGCGCCGCCGCGCCACCGAGGATCGCCAGCAACAGACTCTCCGTAAACAACTGGCGAAACACACGTGCGCGGCCAGCCCCCAAAGCGGCGCGCACGGCCAGTTCCGCCCGTCGAGTTTCGGTCCGGGCGAGTTGAAGATTGGCGACATTGGCAGCCGCGATCAGCAGCACCAGCACAACGGCTCCCAGCAACAGGCCCAGTGCCCGGCGCAGCTCCCGGGTGCTGAACAGGTCGCGCAGTTCGCGAACCTGGAAGGGAAACGACGAGGGCCGCCCCTGCTCAAACTGCTGCCCTTGTCGTTGAGTGAGGACATCGAGAAACGCCTGCACTTGGCTGATTTCGACTCCGGGCAGCATTTGAGCAATCAACTGAGAGTTGGGCAGGTATTCGTCGGTGCCCGGCGGAGGACCTTCGACGGGTCGCCAGTACTCGCATCCCGCATCAGGAAAACCAAAGTGCGGCGGCATG
>JAGWYX010000594.1 GCA_018969165.1 Verrucomicrobiota bacterium | reverse complement strand
CCGTAGCAGCCGACGTGAGTCGGCTCCAATTCTTTGGCGAGCAAATGGAGCGGACTGACGTCCGCTGCTACCCGGTTCATGGAGACCACCTCGGGGCGGCCACGAAGGAATCCGGCTCAAGAGCCTCGCCATCGACCCGCTCCACGCGGGCAACGGCCGACTGGCTCACGCCTCGATTCCAGGAATGAGTCCGCGCTTGCCTTCGATGAATTCCGCGACGATTTGGTTGGCCAGCCGCAAGCGCTCCGGAATCGGCACCGCCGGCTGCGAGTGGAGCAACATCATGCACACGCTCAACACGTCCCCGGTGCCGGTCGTGTTCACGCGCGTCTTCGCGGTCGCCGGGGGTTCGACCACCAGCGAGCCGCGACAAAAATAACCGGCGCCGCGTTCGCCCAGGTGGACCACGACCGCCTCGACGCCCCAGCCGGTGAGACGCCGCAGCGCGGTGTCGAGATCGGCCGCGTCCGTAAACTCCGTCAACTCGCGAACATTACCGTGGGCGAGCGTCACCAGCGGCAGCACCGCCCGCACCGCCTCTTTGCGCCGGGCAATTTCCGCGGCCCCGGCCCGGCCCCAGCGCGGGTCCCAGTTCAAGTCGATCGAGACGGCCAGGCCGGCGGCGCGCGCGGCGTGGAAGAGGCGCTGGTTGCCGCCGTAGAGCATTGGCTCGGAAAACCAGATGTCCGCGCGGAGCAAATGGCGGAATTGGGGCAGCACCGCGAGATCGAGTTCGTCGAAGGCGAGCGATTCGCTGTTGGGCAGGCTACTGACGAAATGCCGGTGGCCGTTCGTGAACGTCAGCGCGATCGAGGTGCCGGTGGGTTGAGTGGGGTCGCGCGCGAGCCGGGCCGTGATGCCGTGCCGGACCAGGGTCCGCTCCAGGCGGTCGCCCAGCGCGTCGGCGCCGACCTTGCCGAGGAACGCCACGCGGGCGCCGAGGGCCGCGGCCGCAAACGCGCTGTTGGCCCCGCCGCCGCCGACGGTCTCGGACACCGAGGCGACGGACGTTTCGCCGTCAGCGAACAGGTAATCGCCGGCCGGCAAGGCAGCGGGTTTGAGGTCCCGGTTGAGGTTGCCGATAATGCAGAGACTGGAGCCGGAAAGGACGATCGCGGTCAGCATGGAGAGTCACCCGTTAATTTGGTCTGGAGCCGGCAACCGGCTGGGGCTTACTCGTGATCGTGCAGGAGAATGACCGTCCCGAGGGCCGAACCGTCATGGGCCATGATGCGGGAGGCTTTATGTTCGAGATGATGCACGGCACCGGCTTTGCTGACCAGGGTCACTTGCTTGGGGAGTTGCCGGCAGCGGCCCTCGATGGCCGCCCGCTGGATCGCGTTGTTGATCGGCTGGCGCGATTCGCGGTCCAGAATGAAGAAGACGCCGCCGAAGGCCTTGCCGGCGACCTCCTCGATGCTCCAGCCGCTGAGCAACTGCGCCTTGGCATTGAGGAAGACGATTCGCCCCCGGGCGTCCGCAACCACGATGGCGTCACGGGCGCCAGCCAGCGCCAGGCGCAATTGCTCCTTGGCATCACGCTCGCCGCGGATGGCTCGATGCAAACACTCGATCAGAATCGCCGCCGTTCCGCTGGCCATCGCGAACAGGGCCAGGCGAAGCCCGTCCGACGAACTCATGGCAAATGCCATTTGCGGGGGAATCCAAAAGTAATCCGCGGCCGCCGCCCCCAACCCGGTCGCCACCAGCCCGGCCCATATCCCGCCAAACCAGGCGGCGGCCACCGCTGCCGGATAGTAGAGCAGGAACGGGCTTTGGACGCCCAGCACCTGCGCAAAGGGAAGACGCAACACGGTAGCCCCGCCGATGAGCGCCACCGCCACGCCGTAACTCACGCACCACCGCTTCCAACCGGTCGCAGTCGCCGCGGCGGGCGCAGTCAAGTATATCCAGTTAGGTCTTCCAGCCATCAGACGGACAACGTGCGCCCCGGCCTCACGCCGCTGCGCATGGCTTCGACAGACCATCGGCGGCCGGGTGTGTCAACTGTTTTAATGCCCCATTCACGAGACGTTAATCTCCAGTCCGATGGGGAGCGCGAACCGATCCGCCGGGCATTCCCCAGCCAGGCGCGCCTCGCGCATGGAGTCCTTGGGGAGCCACCACGGTTTCTCGACCGTGCATTGGGACCATGCACCTGGCAGGGTGACGCCGTCCCGGCGCGCCGTCGTCAAGACCGCCAGCGGCGCGGCCGGAGGCCGCAAGCCCTGCCGAACAGCGGTTCATGGAAAGCCGCCATTCGCGATGGCGCAGGCGATGGGCCCCTGAACCGCGGCACCTCCTCTCCCCGCCCCGTAGCAGCCGACGTGAGTCGGCTCCAATTCTTTGGTGACCGGAT
Organism: Verrucomicrobiota bacterium; assembly: GCA_018969165.1. Taxonomy (GTDB): domain Bacteria; phylum Verrucomicrobiota; class Verrucomicrobiia; order Limisphaerales; family JAGWYX01; genus JAGWYX01. Next base: position 1,161 of record JAGWYX010000594.1, on the reverse strand, counting down.
GGAGCGGACTGACGTCCGCTGCTACCCGGTTACCCCGAAAGTCTCGTGCAAGCAGTTGGAAATCAACAGACCGACTTTTATGCGAAGGGGTGGCCCGAAGGGCTGGAGGGATTCATGGGAAGACGCGCGGTTACGGCCGGGGCGACCCACCGTCAGTCCGTCCCGATGTCCGGCCGCGCCAGATGCTCCTTGAGCAGCGCCATCAGCAGGTGCTCGATCACCAGGTGGATGGCCTCGGTCTGCGGCGTGGATTCGACCGGCACGAGGATCGAGCAGGTCGCCTCACGATGCAGCAAGCCGCCGTCGAACCCGACCAGGGCGAGGGACTTTGCGCCGGCCTCGTTGGCGAAGCGAACGGCGCGCACCAGATCGGCCGAGAAACCGGCGCCGCCGTGCACCGAAACCGCCAGCAGCACGTCGTTCGCGGTCAGCAGCCCGCGCAGTTGATTGACGAACACGTCTTCGCGCGCGGCGTCGTTGGCCCAGGCGGTGTAGAGGGATATATTGTCGGTCAGGCAACGCGCGTCGAAGGGCCGCCGGCCGGACGGGATGACGAATTTTCCCAGGTCACAGGCAAAGTGTTGGGCGGTGGAGGCCGAACCGCCGTTGCCGGCGGTGTACACGCGGCCCCGCTTCCGGTAGCAGTCGAGGAGGATGCCGCGGGCGCGGTCGATGGCCGAGTGATCGAGCCGACGGAGCAGGGCGACGGTTTCCTCGAAGAAGGCCTCGATCTTCGAGTCATTGGCGGTCATGTGCGGCATTCAATTCAAGGCGGGTTCTGTCCGCCGAGCTGGTGCTGGCTGGAAGACGCGGATTTCGGCCTGCTGGTCGCCGCGACGCGGCACGGCAAGATACAGGCGGTCCAACGCCGGCACGAACAGGGAGGTCCGAGCCCCGGGCGCGGTGGGCAGGCTCGCCAGCCGCAGGTAGTGGTCGGCGTCGCGTTGCTGGATCACGTCCATCACACCTCCGCCGCAGGAAACGTAAACCCGTTGTCGCTTCGCGTCGTAAAACAAGTCGTCCGTGTCGTTGCCGATGGGAACCTCGGCCACGACTTTGCCTGAGCCGGCGTCCAGCGCGATCAGACGAGGCGGGTTGCGGGAGCCAATCAGCAATCGGCGGTGCCCCTCATCCAGGGCCATCGGGAAGTTCCCTTGCGCG
>JAGWYX010000593.1 GCA_018969165.1 Verrucomicrobiota bacterium | reverse complement strand
TGACGAAGTAGAGGTTGGTTTCGCCGCGGTCGAACGTGGTGGCCGGAACCAGGTTGAAAAAATACTGATCGCTCAACCGCGCGTAACTAAACGCGCCGGTGAAAAGGAGGTCCTGGTCCAACGCGAACATCTCGGCGCGCGTGAAGCTGTTGGTCGCGACCCCATAGAGGTTGACCGTGACCACCACCCAGCGGCCGTTGAAGCCGAGGTTCGGGTAATCGGCCCAGACCTGGTTGGTCAGGCCAGGGGCAGGATTGACCGGGATCGCCAACTCGTTCCAGTTGCCCGTCGGGTCCGGGCTGGCCGAGGCGGCAATCAATAGTGCCGAGTTGGTCGTATTCGGATTGGCCAGCACCACCGTGACCCACCGGTCCGCCAGCGGATCATAGACCACGCGCGGGTCGTACAACGAATCGTAGCCGAGGTCCGACCAGAAGCTCGAGAGCGAGGTCTTCAGCAGGTACTGCCCCGGCGCCGTTTGCGACGTGGCCCGGGTCTGCACCGCCACCTCCGTGTTCAGCGTCACCATGAGATGGTTCGGTCCGACCGCCCCCTGAGTGTCCGGCGGATTGGCCGTGTGATCATCGATCAGGGCCACGAAGTTAGTGCTCAATTGCGGGGCAAATAGGGCGCCCGAACCGGCACTCCCGATGTGGAGCCCGCCGGACGCCGCCCCGGGCGGGTTGCCCGCCACGGGAAACCCGTACTGTCTCGGGGGTGGCATTGGTGCCCGCACCGCACGGCGGCTGGCTGCTGCCACAGGCAGCGCCACTGGTCGGCGGGCCAACTCAGTAAAGTTGACGGTCGCCCGCCGAGTGCCGGGGCTCGTCGCTCCGTCGGCCGGTGCACCGCGGGCCGCCGACGCCAGCGCGAGGCCAACAATCGCCAGGCCGGTCACAACCCCGGCGTGCCCCCACATGCCCGCGCCAGCCCGTTCGGCAGGCGCGGCGTTCAAATCGAGAAACCGCTTCAGACCAGACGATCGCATTCCACGGACAATCATAAGCAACGAGGCGAGCCGCAGACCACATGTGAGCTTCTCATTCATCTTCGATACTTTCTTATCCTCCGCTCGTTCCCTCCGCGCGCCTCGTTCGTGAAATCCCTGAGGAAGCGGACGCGAGAAACGTCCCGGACGCCAAAACTCGACCGGACAACAACAGGTTTCGGAACTCAAGGAATCTTGGCAGCGGACGTTCACGAACAGTGCCCGACGATCAATCGGTCCAGACTATTCAAGGAGAACGCGCCCCGAGCAGGGCATCCGGCTTTGGTTGTTTGGTTGCAACTGCCCCACTATATCATCAGAACGGCGTCCGAATTGGAAGCAAAAAAGGCAGGGTCAGATCTCGACATTTGACATTTGTCGGTCGGCGACCCTGGCGGTCGCGACCCGACCACGCGCCGACCGGAGCCTCGGTCGAAATGTCAAATGTCGAGATCTGACCCTAGCGGCCAATCCGTCTTGATTTCACCTGCCGAGGAGGTAGCCTGAACCAATGACTCGGTCGTCCCCGCACCGACTCAGGTCGGTGCAGTGCCTGCTGCTGTGTGCCGGCTTGACGGGCATCCAACTCCCGAGCGGTTCCGCTCAGCCAACGAGCGGGCCAATGTCGCTGGAGTCGCTCCAGGCCGCGGCGCAGCAGGGCGACCCCAAGGCCCAGACTGAATTGGGCGTGCGGTATCACGAACGGAACCAGTTCGACCGGGCCCTGCTCTGGTTTCGGCGCGCCGCTGACCAGGGCTACGCCGAGGCGCAATCCAAAGTCGGATTTTATTATTACTATGGCAAAGGCGTACCGGTGGACCAGGCCGAGGCCGTCCGGTGGTACCGTCGCGCCGCCGAGCAAGGTCTGGGCAAGGCCCAGCACAACCTCGGCACCTGTTATTTTTACGGCAAAGGCGTGGCGATCGACCAGGTCGAGGCCGCCAAATGGTTCCGCCGCGCGGCCGATCAGGGTTTGGCCGGCGCGCAGTTGAACCTGGCAGCCTGCTACGAGAACGGCCAGGGGGTGCCTCGCGAACTGGCCGAAGCCGCCCGGTGGTACCGCTGCGCCGCCAGCCAGGGCAATGCCGAAGCCCAGGCTCAACTCGGCGCCTTCTATCTCAACGGCACGGGTGTGGACAGGAACGACGCCGAGGCTGTCCGCTGGCTGCAGCCCGCCGCCGCCGCCGGGCAGATAACCGCCCAGAGCAACCTCGGCATCTGTCTCCTCAAAGGACGCGGGGTGGCGCCGGACGACTCCGCGGCGGTGCATTGGCTGCGTCTGGCCGCCGAGCATGGCGATGCCACCGCGCAAAGCAACCTGGGCGTCTGTTACCTCGAAGGCCGCGGGGTCCCGGCGGACCCGGCACAGGCCGTGAAGTGGTTCCGCCAGGCCGCCGGCGCCGGACAGACTCTGGCCCAGAGCAACCTCGGGGTGTGTTATCTCGAAGGCAAAGGCGTGCCGCAGGACTACGCCGCGGCGGTGCGGTGCTTCCACGAGGCGGCCAACCGCGGTGATCCGGCCGCGCAGAATAATCTGGCCGCCTGCTACGTCGATGGTCACGGCGTGGCGCGCGATTACGCCGAGGCCCTCAAATGGTACCGCCGCGCCGCCGACCAGGGGCACCCCGAGGCCCAAGCCAAGCTCGGCTGGTTCTACTTCGCCGGCCAAACCGTGCCGCAGGACTACGCGGAGGCGATTCGCTGGTACCGCCGCGCCGCCGACCAGGGCTACGCCAAGGCCGAGCACAACCTGGGCGTCTGTTACTTTTACGGGCGCGGCGTCCCACAGGATCCGCGCCAGGCCGTCCAATGGTTTCGCCGGGCGGCGCGCCAGAACTACCCGGATGCCCAGTGCAACCTTGGGGTCTGCTACCTGAACGGTCAGGGCGTCGCCAGAGACCCCGCCGAGGCGGTCCGCTGGCTGCGCTTGGCGGCGGAGGCCGGACAGCCCGAGGCCCAGCTCCAGTTGGGCCTATGCTACGCCGGCGGCCTGGGGGTGGCCAGGAATCCAACCACCGCGGTGACCTGGATCAAAAAGGCGGCCAACCAGGGCTCGGCCCAGGCGCAATTCAAACTGGGCCTGTGCACCCGGGATGGCGAGGGCACCGCTCGCGATCCGGCGCAGGCCGTCGCGTGGTTTCGGCGGGCGGCGGCCCAGGGAGATCCTCAAGCTCAAATTAGATTGGGCATCAGTTACCTTGAGGGCGCTGGCGTGGCCAGGGACGCGGGCGCGGCAGCCCGTTGGTTCCGACAGGCGGCCGGCCAAGGTGATCCGGAAGCCCAGGCGCGGTTGGGGTGGTGTTATGTGAACGGCTGGGGTGTCAGGCGGGATGCGCGCGAGGGCGTGAAGTGGCTGCGCGACGCCGTTGGGTTGGGGAATCCGCTTGGGGAACGGCTACTGGGCTTGTGCTGCCAGAACGGCTGGGGGCTTCGGCGGGACCCGGCTGAGGCGGTGAAATGGTTCCGTGAAGCGGCGGCGCAGGGCGATGCGGACGCCCAGGCGCTGCTGGGCCGAGCCTGCAGTCACGGGGCTGGCACTCC
>JAGWYX010000592.1 GCA_018969165.1 Verrucomicrobiota bacterium | reverse complement strand
CCCAGGACGGGGTTATGTTGGTACTTGTGCCAACCGCCGCGGGTGTCGGTATCCGCCAGCGCGTGGAGGAGGGGCGACAGCCAACATACCAGCAGCAGCGCCAATCCTGGAGACGCCCAGGCGAGTCGGAATCGCCGCGGTGAGGCGCGCCTCAGAGCCATCGCTTCAAAGGCAGCCAGTTTCAAGATTCAAGGACTCTAGCGCAGGGCGCCGATCTGGAAATCCAGCAGCACGCGTTGAGTCAGGTATTGGTATTTGGCGTTGGTCTCATCGATCTGGGCCGAGGTTTGATTAAGCTGGGCCTGGCTGAGTTCGACGATGGAGCCGAGCTGGTTGGTGTAACGGGTCTGGGCCAGGTTAAAGGCCTGGTTGGCGGTTGCCAGCAGTTGGGCGGTCAGATCGAGCCGGTCGAAGGCGTAGTTGGTGTTGAGCCAGGCGACGCGGACATCGCGGGCGATGGTGTTTTCCTGGTCGCGGAGATCTTCATCGGCCTTTTTGGCCAGGAGCTTGGCCTGTTGCTCCCGGGATTTGAAGAGCATGCCCTCGAAGATGGGGAAGCTCAGGTTAACCCCGGCGGCGGCGTAATGGTCGGTCGGGAAGGCCGGGTCGTGCACGGGGGTGATACCGACGGCGCCGACGGCGCTGAGGGTTGGGTAATTGAGGTCCCGTTCCGCCCTGGCGAAGCGTCTGGCGGACTCGCTGTCCAGGCGGAGGCTGGCCAGCTCCGGGCGGTTGAGCAACGCATCAGTTACCAACGGGGTGGGATCATTGGGGACGGCCCCGGGCATCGGCTCCTCGATCAGTTGATAGGCGTGTTCGTCGCGGTAACCGAGCACGGTCCAGAAGCCGGCCCAGGCGGCTTTGAGGTCGTTCTGGGCTTTGACCAGCAGGATGCGGGCCTTCTCCAGGTCCACTTTGGCGAAGCTGACGTCCAGGTCGGACTTTTGCTTGAACTTGGCGAGGGTCTGGATTTGCTCGTAAGTGAAGCGGTAAGTTTTGACGGCTTGCTCGGCGACCTGCACGTCGGCTTCGGCCTGGAGGACGTTGAAGTAGGCGGCGCCGACGGCCAGGAGGATTTGGGCGCGGGTGGCGATGGCGGTTTGTCTTTCGGCGCGGGCATGGAGTTCGGAACTCTTGGTGAGGTTGGCGGTGCGGCCAAAGTCGGTGATCAACTGGTTAAGAATGAGGCCCTCGCCGTTGCGATCAAAGACGCGCGGGCTGTTGAGGGCGCCGGCACTGATGCGGTCGGAGTTCTGGTCGGCGCCGGCGGCGGTGGCGTCGGCGGTCAAGGTGGGGAAGAAGGCGGACCGGACCTGGATGACGACCTGTTGGGCGGCCAGGACCTGGAGTTCCGAGGCGGTGATCTTGGGATGGTTTTTGACGGCGATATCCTGGGCCTGTTTGAGGGTGAGGGTTTGTGGTTCGGCGCCGGGCGCCGGGGCGGCGAGGCTGAACAACAACAGCCAGGGCCAAATCGAGGAAAGGTACCGATCGTTAATCATTTTCGGGGTGGTGTAGGCTGCATGATTTCTACCGCGGGGGGCGAGGTCGCATCAAGCCGGTTTCGATTACCCGGGGCTGACGCCGGGATCAATGGTGGGGAGGTTGCCCGCTAAAACGGCCGGGGGCTTGTGGCGGTAGAACAACAGGAAGGCCGCGGGGACAATGAACACGGTGAGCACCACGGACACGGCCAGCCCGCCGATGATGGCGCGCGCCAGGGGCGCGTAGGCTTCGCTGCCGGTGCCCAGCTTGGTCGCCATCGGGATCAGACCGATGAGGGTGGCCAACGAGGTCATGAGGACCGGGCGCAGGCGGACGCGGCAGGCCAGGGCCACGGCCTCGCGGACGCTGGAGCCTTCCTGGATGAGCCGGTGGGTGAACTCGACGATCAGGATGCTGTTGGAGACGACGATGCCGACCATCATGATGACACCCATGAGGGACATGACGTTGAGGGTGGTGTCGGTGAGCCACAGGATCAGCAGCACGCCGGTCAGGCCAGTCGGCACCGCCAGGAGAATCAGGAACGGATCCAGGAAGGAGCGGAATTGAGCCACGAGGATCAGATAGACGAGCAAGGTCGAGAGGATCAACCCCAGGCCGAAGCTCTTGAAGGACTCGCGCATGGCCTGCACGGAGCCGCGGACCGTGATGGTCATGTTTTTAGGCAGGGTGGTCTGGTCCACGATTTTCTGCACGCCGGCGTAAACGTGGCTCAGGTCTTCGCTCGAGGGGGCGACGTAAACGTCGATGGTCGGGCGAACCTGGTAATGGTCCACCTCGCTGGGGGCCAGGATGTGGGAGAAGCGGACGACGGTATCGAGGCGGGTCGGCTGCTTGAGTTCCGGCGCCCGTAAGGGCATGGAACCCAGATCGGCCAGATTCTGGAGGAAATCCTCGGGGTACTGCACGGTGAGCAGGAACGGGTTGCCGGATTTGGGATCGATCCAGTAGCTGGGGGCGATCATGCCATTGGAGGTGAGGGCGGTGATCAGACTGTCCACGACCTCCTGGGCGGTGATGCCCAGCTCACTGACGCGCTCGCGGTCCATCTCGACCATCAAGGCCGGGTAATCCATGTCCTGGGGGACCAGGACATCGCTGACGCCGGGCAACTGGCGGACCTGCTGGGCGATCTTGACGGCGATGTCGTGGGCGGCCGCTTTGTCATGGCTGCTGACCTGGATGTCCAGGGGCGCGGGCATGCCCAGGTTCAGGATGGCGTCCACCAAACCGCCGGTCTGGAAGTAGGTGCTGACCTCGGGCAGTTCCCGCTCCAGGCGCGAGCGCACTTGCTGCATATAGTCGAAACTGCTCAAGTGCCCGTCGTTCAGGCCCACCTGGACGACGGCGGTGCTCGGGCAGGAGTTGGGGTTGAGGATCGAGTTGAAGCCCGGGGTGGTGCCGATGTTCGAGACGATGATCTTGAGGTCCTTGGGCCGGACGACCTGGTGGACGATCTTTTCGACGCGGGCCACCAGGCTCTCCGTCATTTCGATCCGCGTGCCCGTCGGCGCTTTCATATCGATGACGAACTGGCCGGGGTCGGTCCGCGGAAAATAGGCCTTGCCGATCAGCGGGTAGAATCCCAGGCTCAACACGAAGAACCCGGTGATCCCCAGCACGGTGGTGAGCGGACGCAGGAGCGCGACGTTGACGGATTTCTCGTAGCCGTCGAGCATGTTATGGAACTTGCGGTTGAACCAGGCATTGAACCGCGGGAACCAGCCTTGCGGCGGCGTGTGCTCGGCGGTGGCGCCGTGGTTTTGGTGGCCCTTGATCAGCTTGGCGCAGAACAGCGGCACCACCGTCATCGCCACGAAAAAGGAAGCAAACAACGAGAGCACCACCGAGAGGGCCAGGGCGGAGAACAAGTAGCGGCTGACCCCGTAAAGGAACGTGACCGGAAAGAAGACCACCACCGTGGTCAACGTGGCGGCCAGCACCGGCAAGGCCACCTCGGCCCCGCCTTTCTCGGCGGCCACCTCGGGTGGCTCGCCCATCTCCAGGTGCCGGAAAATGTTCTCC
>JAGWYX010000591.1 GCA_018969165.1 Verrucomicrobiota bacterium | reverse complement strand
ATGCGCAGAAGGGGATTGGCGTTCGCCGAAATAGTCGAAAAAAACCTCCGCCAATGCCGCGCCGTAATCCTGCCAGTGGCGTGCGGACGGAAAATCCTTCAGGCCGGCGATCCAGTTGCAGTTGAACTCGTGGACGGCGGCGGCGACGCCGTAGCGCTCGAGCCAACCGTCTCCGAGAGTGCCTGCGTTGTGGAAGCTCGCCGGCGTGCAGCCCTCGGTAAACCACGTGTGTTGGCGCAGCAACCGTGCCAAAACCGCCATGCGCTCCAGGTAGCGGTTCAACTGCGGCACCGGCGGTCGGCTCAAATGCAGTTGGCCGTTGCCGTCGTTGTGCAGTTCAAGGGCGAGGTCAGGCGCCTGGTGCTGGCGGATCATCCCCTCCAGCCATTTTTCCAGCGCGTAGTTCTCCGGGACAAGTTGCGGGTCAGCCGGTTTGTCCCACCCACGATTCAGGTCTTTGCCGCGCGAATTGAACCGGGTCCGTCCCCGGGCGACGCCGTCTTTGTTGGCCATCGGCAGCAGGTAAACGCAGTAGCGTTCGAGGTATTGCCGGGCCCGGACGTCGCCCCGCACCAGGCGCCGGACCAACCCCTCGGCCACCCAACTGCTGCCCGCTTCCCACGGGTGTGCCCGGGCGCGCACAAAGACCCGGTAGGCCGCGCGCGGGTTGCCGATCCGGACGATCTCCAGCGGGCGCCCCTCGACAGTCCGGCCGATCGGCTCGATTTTCACCCGCGGATTCTTTCGGATGCCGGCCAGCAGGCGATCCAGATCCGAGAGGCGATACGGCTCGACGCGGGCGACATAGAGTTTTGGACCTGGCATGCGGACGTGGAGCTGCACGCGGTCCCCCGGCAAGCCGTCCAACGGCACCGATTGCCAGTCACGGTCGTTCGCGGAGATGACGGCCGTCTTGAGTTCACGGGCGACCGAGCCAGGCTGGCCGTTCCAGACGTTGTCGAGGTTGATGAATTCGATCGTGAGCTGGGCGCCTGTCGGGGCTTCCAGCCGGAAATGGAAATGGCCGGCCGCGCGATTGGGCGACGCGCGTTCGTGATCGTAAATGAGATGCACGCGGACCGTGCCATCGTCGGCAAAGTCATACCAGAGCGGCGAAGCGTTTTCAAAACTGGTGTCGATGAATTCGAGCGGCGGTGCGCCGGCACCAAGCCGGAGGCCAAAGCCCAAGAGAATGAGAACCGCCGACAGCCAGTTTGCCGGTGGGACACGGTGCTGCATCCCGGCCTTTGGCGCTTTTGCATCCATCGGTTGAACCCGCTCGGGACGTTACCGTGCCCGGTGATTGCTGGGCGGAAGTCCACTGGTGAATTCCCAGGCGACAGGCACCGGCGTGAACGGCATGGTCATCGGTCGGAGATTAACCAAAGCGGCCTCAAATGGCAAGCCGCGCGTCGGTCAACGGCGGCATTGCGCGCGGATCAGCGAGGCGAACATCAAGGACCTGCTGGGCTGGCGCTGGCCTGGAAGATACGGAAACTGTCCGACTCGGTGCGATTTGTGATTCGCGACCGGCAGGACGGCACGGTCCAGGCTGGCATCGCGCGACACAATTTGGCGGACAAGGAGCGCTGGTTGACCGACGGCTGCAATCCCGCGTTTGACTGCTGGTGGCACATCACCGAAGTGACGCCGGACCATTTTCGGACAGCAGAGCATACCAACTTCTAACGGGTAGCAAACCATTACAAAGTCCTAATGTGAATTGACGCCATCTCCGGCAGGTGATTAGTGAAGGAGACCGGCCGGATCATTGGGAAGCTGTGCTCCTGGCGTAGGTGACCGTAAACTCGCATCGCCAGGGCGCCGTTGTCGCGGTGGCCCAGCCAACGGCCGAGTGTCGGAATATCCACGCCGGATTCGATGCAAGTGAGTCGGTTGGCGTTCGACCGTATCCGTGTAGCCAACCCCGTCTGGGCAGAGCTGACGGCGCGCGTGGCTACCGGAGCGCGGGTCTGTGACCCGCAGCCGCATCGCCGGCAACGATGTCGTCGACAAACTGGACGCGTCCTTACCTGGCAACTTGCTGCTGCTCGCAAAGCCACGGTCCGGTCTATGCCTACGCCGTCGCCGAAACAGGCCCCGTTCAGATCAACGCGGGCAGGGCCGGCGTAACCGCCGGGCTCCACAAGCAACCCTGCAGTTCGCCGGTCGCTTACGATCAACCGCATCGGGAGATCATTTCTCACGGAGGCGGGTGAAGCGCCGAATCGTCGAGCGCTCGATGTTTGGATTTGCCCATCAGGCCATGCCCTCCTAAGACTGCGCGGGCGTGTCGTTTGCGGAATTTGTTCATGCACCTCGATGCGGATCATTCGCGCCCCGGGGTTTGATTCCAACGGATTCAGATGGCATCCTGGAGACGATGACATTGCGTATTTTGGAAAGGGAAGTTTTGGATTTGCCGCCTCGGTCACGGGTGCGGCTCGCCGAGCGAATTATCGAGAGCATCGATAATTATGCCGACCCGGAGCTTGAGTTGGAATGGGACCGTGAGATCGAGCGCCGGATAGAGGAGATCCAGTCCGACCCGGAGTCAGGGATTCCCGCCGCGGCGGTGATGGCAAAAGCTCGTCGCGCATTGCATGAAGCCCGTCGCTTATCATCGGCTCGCCGGCTGCGCTGACGCTTGATCACGGCGAAACTGTGCTCCTGGCGCAGGTGCCCGTAAATCCGCATCGCCAGTTGGCCGTGCCGCTTAAATGCCCAGACGACAGACGCGGTCCTGACCGGACTGACGGCCGTTGACGACTCCATGCGATTCGAAAATATGATCGGATCCCGGTTCAAACGATTTTTTGAATTCGTCGCTCTCGGCCTTCTCCTGGCCGCGCCGGGCGAGGTGCTCAACCAGATCCTCGCGCGCCACGATGTCCGCGCCTTCCGAGCGACCCTGGTAAGCTACTCCGGCCTTCTGTTCGTCGGCTACTTCGTGGGGGGAGGACTCACCCGGCTCATTCGAGAACCGGCGCGGGCCATGACAGTTTACTACGTCATGTTTGGCTGTTTCGGGCTGGCCGTCGAGTGGCTGCTCCTGGGCAACGCCCCGGTCGCGGATCCCCTGCAGCTCATCACGCAGCCGGGGATGTTCAGTTACTGGGGCACAATGCTGCTCGGTCCGCGCCTGATTACCCATCCCGCGGGAAGCGGTTCCCTGCGGCGGAGGTTCCTCGGCTTTTTCTCGGGCTTTTCCGCGGCGTACCTCGGCGTCGCGCTGCTTGTCCCGCGGGATCATGGCGGCATCTTTTTCGGCTTCATCACTTTCGCCGCAGGCAACGTGTGGTTGAATTCCTATTACCTGGCGTATATCAAGGCGCTCCAAGCCAGCAGCGCCGACGCACGCCGCGCCGCCGTGGCGGCCGGGCCAAGTCCCGCTGGCTAACATCCGGCGACGAATCCCGCCCGAACCGTCCGTGACCCGCAGCAGCATCGCCTGCAACGGTGTCGTTTGAGAACCTCTTGTCGCGCGCCTGGACGATTGGATGCACCGCGAAATTGCTTGCCGCTACTTTTCACCGCC
>JAGWYX010000590.1 GCA_018969165.1 Verrucomicrobiota bacterium | reverse complement strand
GTGGACGCCTCCAGGCCGTCACGCACTCGCGGCCGTGTCAGTTGCCAGAACATCGCGGTCGTGAGGCAGACCGCGATACTGTCCACGTGGCCCGTGTTGGCAAATTCCTTCAATACGAGTGGGCACCAGGCGTAGGCGAGCGCCCGGCCCGCAGGCTGACCAAGGTTGCCCAGCAAGCCCATCACCAGCCCAACCGTCGCAAGGTCGAACAGCAGCAGCACCGCTTTCAGAACACGTGCCTGTGCGAGAACCGGAGCGTGTTCCGGCGTCACCAACGCCGCGATGGCAAATACGGCCTCGCTCAACGGAGGATACAGGGTGGGAACACTCCTGTGATCGATGCGCGAGAAAATCTCGGCAATTTCCGGTGAGCACCGCGACAGATTCGCCAGACGTTCCAACTCCGGAAACGTGGATCCTCCATCACGTGCCGCCTTCACCTGTGCGGGGCTGTAGCGATAGGGATTCACGCCCGCCAGCATGACCCGCCCATCCCACAAATAGCGGTAGTAGTCGTCCTCCTGAATCGCCGGCGACCACCAGAGAGGTAGCCGAAATAGGACGGCGAAAAACAAGACAGTCCGAGCGGCGATCCGAGCTTGATCTTGGTTACACGGAAGATTCCAAACCAGGGCGAGGCTGATCAGGTAAAGGACAAACGCCACCGCCAGCAAGCCGATGACGGGAAGGAGCGGGCGTTTGGCGAAGGCGCTGCCGGGTGAAAATCGCGTGGACAAGCCCGCCACCGTTACCCACAGAACGAGCTGTGCCGAGCCCAACACTGCCAGCCACGGCAACGAGCGTCGAGCTATGGAAAGGCCTGCGCGAACAGGCTGATCGCCCGCGGGCACGCAGAGTGGATCTACTTGGAGGACGAGCCGTCCGGCGGAGGTGGCGCGATACCCGACGGGGCAGCGTTCGACTTTGTGCCTGAACCGTCCACCTGTGTTGCGGGGGCCACATCCGATTGGGACGTGGCCGGCTTCGCGGTCACATTACCGCCGGCCGCGTTCTGCTTGGAAGTGGAGCCATCACTCGCGGGTTGACCGCCATCGGAAGACGACCCCGGACTGCAGCCGCTAGTGACTGCTGCCAGGACCACACTCCCAGCCAAGAACAGGGTTGTACTCAGTCTTTTCATACACTTCGTTACGTTCGGCTCGGCCGTTTCTTACGTGGCATCACCACACTCCGGCCGCGTTCAGGGGTTTGAAACATCAACTCTCCCGTTTATTCCCGATGAAATGGGAATAATGCGGGTCACCGGTGTTTCCCATTGCCGATGAACCACGGGAGCTCACGACTGCCGACGACACCGGCCTTTCTGGTCCGATCGGTCGTGGTCATCCCCGCTTTGAACGAGGATTTATGTATCGCCGACACTGTCCGCCATTGGCTCCTGCGCGGCGCGGCGCGGGTCCGCGTCGTGGACAATGGCAGCACCGACCAAACCGGATCGTTGGCGGCCGCGACCGGGGCGGAGGTGCTTCGGGAAGTCCGGCGTGGTTACGGTGCCGCCGCGTGGTTGGGCACACAACAATTACCGGAGCGCATTGAGTGGATTCTGTTCAGTTCCGCGGATGGCAGTGACCGACTCGATGAACCGGGGGCAGCGGCATTCCAATCGGCCATTGACGCCGGCGCGGACTTGGTGCTCGGCGAACGCGTGTCTCTGGCGGAATCGCGCCAACACCTCGGAACCATTCAGCGGTTTGGAAATGTCTTTTGTTGCCGGTTGCTGGCACAGGGTTGGGGACATTGCTTCCGCGACATGGCCTCGCTGCGCGTCATCCGCCGAACTGCCTTCGAGCAATTGCGTCTCCGCGATCGTGGTTTTGGCTGGAACACCGAGATGCAAGTCCGCGCGGTGGAGGAAGGACTGCGAATCGCCGAAGTGCCGGTGCGTTACCATCCGCGCACCCTCGGTCAGCCGAAGATCTCCGGGAGCCCGTTGGGTATTCTCCGCGCGGGTTGGGGCATCCTTTCAATCGTGACGAAACTTTACTCGGCGCGGGGAACACGCTGGCAGAGCCAACCCACCAAGCCAGAGCCTGACCGCGAAGCCGCGGGCCGCACCGGCTCTCGCTGACCCCCTTTGCACGACTGGCTGCGAACTGCGGGACGGGAGGCTCCCAGCCTCAGTTGCGGCGTTGTTCGGAAGTGTTCCCAGGTCTGGTCGGCTGGTCGTCCGCTTCACGCAATTTCGAGAGCGCCTCGATAATAGCCTCCGGCCCGATCCGGTTGTGGATGGAGTTGAGCCAGCGCGCGCGAATGATTCCGTGACGGTCAATCAGGTAAGTGCTCGTGGGACTGTACCTGTCCACGATCTGCAAACGGTCGTCGTTGGCCATGGGAAAGGCGAGGTTGTTCCGCTTCACGGAAAGCTGTGTGCCTTCTTCACTGCATTCGACGTGGATCGCCAGCAATTCCGCGTTCAGTTCTTTGATTTTACCATAAGCTGTGTTCAGTTGAACCAACTGACGAGTGCAGGGCGGTCACCAGTACGCGCGGGAAAAGACCAACACCAACGCCTTCTTGTTTCTTAGTTCCGCAAGCGAAATCCGTCTGCCTTGCACGTCGGTGATGGAAAAATCTGGCGCCAACGCCCCGACTCTGGGGAAACCTTCAAACGTTCCTGCGCGGTCGGCCTCGGGCAACGCCTTGATGGGTGCAGCAGCGAGCAGGAACTTGGTCAATGAATCCTGCTCCTGTTTGAGCGTCGGAACCATTTTCCCCGCGTCGAACATCGCGGTGAGGTCCCTGTAGTTGCTCCGGACATCCGGTTGGTGGTTGCCGGGAAACTCTTTCAAATATTCCTCCCAACGACTGCGTGGCCAGTAGCCGGGTCCCCACTTGTGGCAGGAGGTGCAGGCTTGCTGGTAGATGAACTTGCCCGTGAGTAATTCCCATTTCCCGGCCAGGGTTTCGTCACCGCGCTGCCAGGCGGCCGGCGGAATTTCGTCCGCGGCGAATAGGCTCATTGGGGCCGCGATCAGCAAGGCGATGAGTGGAAGCCGCCGTTTCAATCCAACTCGGATTCGGTGGTGTTCACGAAGGCACGGCAAGGGCTTTCGCCGGTCCTTTTCGTCGGCCCTCTGCGACTGGAGCTGACACATGAGTTCTCGTGCGCCCATCGGTACCGGGGCGTTTGTCCGACCGGCGACAGGAATTTGAGTCGCGCGCCACGCATTGATGCTCATCATTATGAGAGCCACGCGCAGCCGTTTTATTCCACTCACACGTCATCTCAAAACTCTCGCCCTTTACCCCAACCCGCGCTCGGCAGCGTCTGTAATGCTTCGCTCCGCCGCAAATACAAGCCCTCCACCCCGGCGACGGCCTCAGGTTGATAATGGTCCCGCAGATAATCCGTCAAGCCAAACTCCCTTACCCGATCAGCCCCCAACAGAATTAACTCCGGGCGGTATCGCTCCAGGCATTGACGCACCTCGGCCCCGGTGATCTGTCCCGACCAAATCCGCTTCGACGGAATCACCGCCAACTCCGGCGGCACCGGCAGCCCCGCCCAAAACGCGCA
>JAGWYX010000589.1 GCA_018969165.1 Verrucomicrobiota bacterium | reverse complement strand
GGTCCTGACCCGCGGTGAGTTGGTGGAAGTCGGTCGCGGCCAACCCCGCCGGCATCGGCCCGCTGGCATCCGGTTGCAGGTAACTGCCATAACTGAACGAAGCCCCCAACGCCCACGGCGTGCTCGGCCGCAGCCCGATCCGGCCGCTCACCGTCGGAGAATCCCAGCCGGTCTCCAACGGGCTCCAGTAGTCCGGCCGGGCGGACAGGGGTGTGTTTTTGACCTCGACGGCGTAATCGGCTTTGCCGAGTTGGCCCAGGACCGCGCCACCGGCGGCATACACCGGACCCCAAAGGAGCGGAATCCAGGTGGATTTCAGGTCGGGCTTGTTGAGCCGCGCCACCAAGGCCGCGGGCGAACCCGGCACGGTCTGGTCCGTGAGGATCGTGAAGTTCTCGTACGGCAACGGGGCGTTGAGGAACGGGTTGTCCCAGGAATAATGGCGCGACACCCAGTTGCCGAACACGGTCGCGAACTTGCCGAACTGGAGGTTCAACCGCGAATCCTCGAACGGGATGTAGCGGAGCAGGTATTGGTCGAAACGCGCGGCGTGCACCTGCTCGCGCGGATCCACGCCGCGGTCCACCCCCACCTGCACCAGGCTGTAGAAATGTGTTCCATACCACGTGTCCAGAAACAGGGTCAGGCGCGGATTGAAGAAATCCTGGTTGTCACCGAAGATCATCCCCGGCGGCCGTTGATCGATGTAGTAGCCCTCCAAGTCCAGCAGGCCGCTGAGGCTGGAATGGAACCGGCCATTCGAGGACTGGTAGGTCAGCGAGCGCGAGGCCTGATCCAGCCATTCCTGGGCGGGCAGGGAACCGGCGGTGGCGGTCGCCAGCACGGCGAGCAGCGCCAGGGGTTCACACGGTGGACGCATGGCGATCGGGCAGCGAACGGACTTCGAGCAGCTTGAAGGCCTGGACCGGCGCTGAGAAACCTTTCAACCGCAGTTCAGGCAATGGCTCGACGCGGAGCAACGCGCCCAGGCGCTCGCGGGTGGTTTGGTCGATCACGACCTCCATGGGTCCGGCCTGACTGCAGAGGCGCGCAGCCAGGTTGACCCGGGGGCCGAGCACGGTGTAATTGAGCCGGTCGGTCGAGCCCATGCAGCCGGCGACGGCGGTCCCGGAGGCGATGCCGATCCCGATCCGGATTCTGTAGCGCGAGGTTTGGTTGAGCTGCTGGCGCTCGTTGATCATCCGGACCGCGCAGCGGGCGGCGTTGTGGGCGTCGTTCTCGTAGTTCCGCGGCGCGCCGAACACCGCCATGATAAGGTCGCCGACAAATTTATCCACCACGCCGTCGTGTTCATAGACCACCCGCGTGAGGGCGGTCATGTGCTCGTTCAGGAGTTGAATGACCTCGGCCGGGTCCATGTCCTGCGTCAGCGCGGTGAACCCGCGGATGTCGCAAAACAGGACGCTGATCTCACGCGTCTCGCCGCCGAGGGCGACGCTGCCGCCCATCAATTGCTGGGCGACCTCCTTGTCGGCGACGAGATCGAGCACACTGCGGTATTTCTCCTTCAGCGCCAGCCCCGCGGCCATCTCGTTGAACGACGCCGCCAGTTGCCCGATCTCGTCGCGGCCGCGCACCGGGACCTTGACGGCCAGGTTGCCTCGCTGAATCTCGCCCGTCCCTTTGACCAATTCCCGGATGGGGATGGCCAGGCCGTGGGACATCAGCAGGCTCACGGCCAACGCCCCCAACAAGGCCAGCCCCCCGAAGGCCAGGATGCGCCCGCGCAAGGAGCGTTGTTCCTCGAGGGCGTCGGCCAATGAGTAGAGGCAGACCTGGCAGGCTGGCGGGAAGTTCGCGCCCTCGTTCAGGGCTCGATAAAACACCCGGTAGGGAATGCCGTCGAGCCGGGTCAGGAAGTTGCCGGTCGGGCGCTGCAGCAGCCGGGCCCGGCGGCCCAGGTCCGCCTCCAGCTTCGACCGGAGGTCCTCGGGCAGTTCGCTGGAGTAGAGGCGGTCCTCCAGCCACAAGCCGCTCTGCAGTGGGGAGGCCTCGGGATTGAGCTGCTTGGCCGCGCGCGGGTTGGGCATGAGGTCCGGGACCGGAAACCCGAGCACCAGCGTGCCGACCTGCTCGCCATTGCGGACGTCGATGATTTTGGTGACGATCACTTCGAGCAGGCGCGCGTGCCCATCGGCATTGCGCGGGGCCAGGTAGCCTACCTGTTGGCCGGATTGGCCGCTCAAGGCGCTGGCGATCAGGCTCAGTTGCTGCTGAAATCGCTGGCGCAGCCACGGCCGACCCAGGCCGGCCTCCACGCTGGCCGGCGGCTCCAGCACGCGATTGCGGGCGTCCAGCAGGCGCAGGAAAGTGGCTCGCCGCATCGTCGGGCTCGACACCGCGGCCGCCCCGGTCTCGCGCAGTTGCAGGTCGTCCTCGGCGGTTTGGTAAACCTTTTCGGAGGCCAGACGGATGTCGGTCTCGTCGTGGGTGTCGGCATCCGCATTGAGCCGCCGCATCAGTTGCCGTACGCGCACGTCGTGGGTGAAGTTCCGACACCGGCGCTCGACGGTGAGCAACCGGGCCTGGCGCAGCGCGGTGAAGAATTGGATTTCCCGACGGAACTGTTCCTCGGACAACCGCTGGTAAGTCGATTGCACCCGTTGCTGAGTGACGAAGAGCGTCGCCCCGGTGACCCCCGCGACGACCACCATCATCGCCAGCAGCAGTTTGAGGCGAAAGCTCAGCGCCGGCAGCCGTCGCGGGTCGTTTCCGTTCGCCTTCATGGGTCGTGGAGTCGGATCGGGCCTGCTTGGCCGGCCACCCCGTTATGGCCCGGTAAAATCGACTCGGACCGTCGCGCCACCCGGCAGCACCACTGGCTGCTGCCAGACGGTCCTGGAATCCAACCAGGCCTTGAGGGTGGAGTGACCCGCCGGCAGGTGGTCCAGGCGATACACCCCGTTGGTGTCGGTCCGGGTGAAATAGGGGGTGTCCAGGACCAGGATCACGCCGCTCATGTGCTCATGAATCTCACAGCCGAGTTCCACCACCCCGGCCTTGTCAAACCGCACCGTCGGCGGGGTCTCGTCCTTGCGATAGCGGCCCAGGTCGAACTCCTTCGCCTTCGAGTAGGACAGGACGTTGTGGTAGTCCTCGTCGTAATTGGGGAACGCGACGCGCGTGCCCCGCTGCACCACCAGCAGCCCCGGCCTGAACTCGTAGTCCTTCTGCCCCATTTCAACCACCGCCGGCGCGTGGGTGGGAGGGGTCCGGGAAAAATCCCCCTCCAGGTAAACCACCGCCACCGGCGGATCCGGTGGAGCGATGGTCCCGGAAATCTTGGTCTGGTAGCGCGGAACAACGAACCGCGTCCGGACCGCGCGCAGCTTGACCCTCCCCTCGACGGCCGCCTGACCGTGAGCGGCGAGGAGCACGCCCCAAAGACCAACCACCGTCGAGAGCAGGCAGAGCAGCCGTTTCGACATAACACACCGGACACCATGCGCCACCGGTCAGGCCGCGACCGAAAACGGAGCGGCAACGGTGGTAATGCGGACGGCTATTCAATGAACGAG
>JAGWYX010000588.1 GCA_018969165.1 Verrucomicrobiota bacterium | reverse complement strand
GCTGTCGGATATGGATAAAATGGCCCTCCTGGTGGGCCTTACCGCCTGTTTTTGGGCCTTATTTTGGCGCGTAAGGAAGTCGTAGGTCAGGTTTATCATGCTGCGTCAGCTTGCGCCTGACCGATGAGTGGGCGTGGACGCTCAGCCGGGATGGTTTGCGTGCGTGGCCGAGTCGGCTTAGATCGAAAAAAGGGGGGCCAAAATCGGCTGTAAGGCCGCAAATGAGCCGTCAATTCTCCATATCCCTCTTGCAATGAAATGGTTGTCTCGGCGACAGCAAGGAACACTCCTCCATCGACCTCCTACCTCCGCCCTTTGGCGTGCGCGGAGACATGGAATCGCAAAGGGTCGTAGCCGGCGCGACAGCGTCCTGGCGTGTGGCGGCCCGCCGCTTTGCCCTGACCGCACCGGAAAGCACCAGGGGACTGGTGCACTCCAAGACCTGGCGGCCGTTCTGGCGATGTTTGCAGAGCACCTTTCGCGCCCTGATTTTGCTTACGCTTCGACTGCGGCTCCGCTACCATCCGTTCCCCACAACGATGAACCCGATCGTACCGGATGCCCAATTGTTCCGAGCCAACCGCGAGCGGCTCAAAAAACTCATGCTCCGCAATTCCCTGGCCGTGCTCAACGCCAACGACGTCCTGCCTACCAACGCCGACGGCACGCTGCCCTACATTCCGAATGCCGACTTGTTTTACCTGACCGGAGTCCGCCAGGAAGAGACCATCCTGGTGCTCGCCCCGGACGCCTTCGAGGAGAAGCACCGCGAGGTCCTGTTCCTGCGTCAGCCAACCGAGCATCTGGCCACTTGGGAAGGCCACAAGCTCAGCCGCGAGGAAGCGCAAAAGATCTCCGGCGTCCCCCACGTCCAGTGGTTATCCGCGTTCCCCTCCGTGTTGCACCAGTTGATGTGCGAATGCGAACACGTCTATCTGAACACGAACGAACATCACCGCGCCGTGGTCGAGGTCGAATCCCGCGACGCGCGGTTCATCAAACAGTGCCAGGCACGGTATCCCTTGCATCATTATCTGCGACTGGCCCGCCTGATGCACCAGTTGCGCGTCGTCAAGTCCCCGCGCGAGATCGAGCTGATCAAAGCCGCCTGCGCGGTCACCGGCCGCGGATTCCGCCGGGCGCTTCAGTGCGTCAAACCGGGCGTCACCGAGGCCGAACTCGAAGCCGAGTTCGCGCGCGAGTTTATCCGGCACCACGCCGGGTTCGCTTACCCGCCGATCATCGCCGCCGGCCGCAATAGTTGCGTCCTGCACTATCATCAGAACGACCAAGTCTGCCGGGCCGGCCAGTTGGTCCTGCTCGATGTCGCCGCCGGCCGCGACCAATACCAGTCCGACCTGACCCGGACGGTGCCAGTCAGCGGCCGGTTCACGCGCCGGCAACGGCGGGTTTACCAGGCGGTGCTGCGCGTATTCCGGCAGATCGTCCAGGCGATGCAACCCGGCAAAACCATCCGCGACCTGCGCGTCGAAGCCGAGGCCCTCATCGCGCAGGAATGCTTCGGCCTGGGACTGCTGAAACCGGCTCAACTCCGCCGGCGCGATCCGGACAACCCGGCCGTCCGAAAATACTTCATGCACGGCGTCGCCCACCCGATCGGGCTTGACGTGCATGACGTGATGTATGTCCACCAACACATTCAACCCGGCTGGGTGCTCACTTGCGAGCCAGCCATCTATCTCCCGGACGAAGGCTTTGGCGTGCGGCTCGAAAACACCATCCACGTCACCGACGACGGCCCCGTGGACCTGATGGCGGACATCCCGATTGAGCCCGACGAAATCGAGGACCGTCTCAACCGCTAACCCGGGCGTTCCATGATGAAACCATTCTGGCAAGGCGTCTTTCCTGCCGTTACCACCCAGTTGAAAAGGGACCAGGCTCTCGACCTGGACGCCACCGCGCGTCATCTCGAGGTGCTCATCGGTTCCGGCGTCAACGGCCTGATCATGCTCGGGTCTCTCGGCGAAAACCAAGCCCTTGACCCGGACGAGAAACGCCGCGTCGTCGCCCTGAGCGTCGAGGTCGCCCACGGCCGGGTCCGGGTCCTGAGCGGGGTGGCCGAGACCAGCACTGCCGCCGCCTGTCGCTACGTCCGGGACTGCGAACGCCTTGGCGTCGATGGCTTCATGCTCATGCCCGGCATGCTTTACAAAGGCGACCCGCGCGAAACCATGGCGCACCTCCGCGCCGTTGCCGCGGCCACCCACCTCCCGATCATGATCTACAACAACCCGATCAGCTACGCCAACGACGTCACGCCCGAGATGTTCGCCATACTGGCCGACGTGAAAAACTTTGTCGCACTCAAAGAAAGCTCGGGTGACCCGCGCCGTCTGACCGACTTGCGGCGCGTCGTCGGCGGCCGCTACGCCTTGTTCACCGGCGTTGATGACCTGCTGCTGGAAAGCGCCGTGCTCGGGATCGACGGTTGGGTGGCCGGCGCCGGGATCGCGTTCCCGCTCGAGAACCAATATCTCTGGGACCTGACCCGCCGCGGGGATTGGGCCCGGGCGCGTGAGGTTTACCGCTGGTTTACCCCGCTGTTGCACCTCGATACCCACGTGAAATTCGTGCAATACATCAAACTGGCGGTGCAGGAATGCGGCCTGGGCGCCGAATGGGTCCGCGCCCCGCGCCGCCCCCTCGTCGGCGCCGAGCGCACGCGCGTCCTGCAGATCATCCACCACGGCATGAAAACCCGGCCGAAGCTGCCCGCGCCACTGGCACGAAGGCACAAACCCGGAGCACTGGCCTCCGGCCCGGCGCGATGAAATCCGGCCCATCACCAACGCGCCGGATCGGCAGCCGGTGCTCCCGACCGCGCCCCCCCCTGGACCTGCAACCGCTGACCTGATGCAACGGATTCACATCCTCGACTCCCACACCGGCGGCGAACCCACTCGCGTCGTGATTGACGGCGGCCCTGACCTCGGCTTTGGCAGCACCGTCGAGCGCCTGACACGGTTCCGCACTCAACACGACCGGTTCCGCGCCGCGGTGGTGAACGAGCCGCGCGGTTCCGACGTGCTCGTCGGTGCCTTGCTCGTCGAGCCGAGCGACAAGACTTGCGCCGCCGGCGTCATTTTCTTCAACAACGTCGGTTATCTCGGGATGTGCGGTCATGGCACCATCGGTCTCGTCACCACCCTGGCGCACCTGGGAAGAATCCAACCGGGCGAACACCGCCTGGAGACGCCGGTCGGCATCGTGACGGCGACACTGCACCCGAACGGCGAGGTCTCGGTCGTCAA
This sequence comes from Verrucomicrobiota bacterium, assembly GCA_018969165.1. Classification (GTDB taxonomy): domain Bacteria; phylum Verrucomicrobiota; class Verrucomicrobiia; order Limisphaerales; family JAGWYX01; genus JAGWYX01. Next base: position 265 of record JAGWYX010000588.1, on the reverse strand, counting down.
CGTCGCCAGTTTTCGCAAAGCCAGGGCGGTCAAGGTCTCAGTTCCAAACCGCGGCGACGCCACCGGCGCCCCGAGCACATTCGTCACCGGCGATGTGGCGTGGGGCGGCAACTGGTTCTTTCTGGTCGAACACCATGAGCAATCGCTCGAGCGAAGCAATGCGGAAGCGCTGACCGAGTTCGCGTGGCGGGTCCGCCATGCAGTCAACGCTCACGGATTTCCGGAAGTGGACCATGTCGAGCTGTTCGGCCCGCCGCTCAATTCG
>JAGWYX010000587.1 GCA_018969165.1 Verrucomicrobiota bacterium | reverse complement strand
GCCGAGGTTGGTCTCGAGGCTGGAGCGCACCTCGTCGCCCTGGGCGAACCAGTTGGTCAGGCCGCCCTCGAAGCCGCCGTTGGCCACGACGTTGCTCCCGAGGTTGTTGATCACCGCCACGTCGTCCACCAGGCATTCGCCGCCCCCGAGCATAATGACCTGGAGCGAATCCGCGGCGCCGGCGCCGTTGTCGAGCTTGCCGGTGTACTGAATCGTCACCCAGTCCGACTTCCGGGTCTCGTCGCTATCGGTCCAGTTGGCAGCCAGGCGATGATTCGCGCGCGGGTCGATCAATTCCAGGCTGCTGCCGCCGCCATGCGCCCACTGGCCCCAACGGCCGCCGGCCCCGTAAGTCACTTCGTCCATCACCACGTACGCCAGGTTGGTGACCGGGTTATTGTTCTTGTCCGTGCTGGTGAGGCTTTCGGGCATGGCCAGCGCCAGCCGCTCGCCTTTGCCGGAGAGGGTCCCTTGAAAATCACCGACGGCGTTCGTTGGGTTCAGGTTGGGATAGCGCGCGATCAGGTTGGTCACGTTCCGGGCGACCACCAGGTAGCCATTCGCCGGCAGCATTGTGTTCGTGGGAAACGTGAAGGCAACGCCGGAGACAAACTGCCATCCGCCAAGGTTCACCGCACTGGCACCCTGGTTATACAATTCGATGTATTCGTCATCGGCCTCGCCTGAGATCGGCGCATACATGATCTCGTTGATGACCACCGGGCGGATGAGGAGGGTGCCGTTGCCGGTACCGGGCGACGGATTGGCCAGTGGATAAAAATCGGCGGCACCGTCGGGAAACCGGCCGATCGACACGTTCTCGGTCTCGGGCTCGAACCGTTCGGTGTCGAGAATCCCGGTCCCGGTCGGGTCCAGGAAATACACGGTCAGGCCCTTGGCGCTGAGGCCGAAGTTGAGCGAGTTCCTGGGAAAGACCGCGAAGCCTCGCGGGCCGATGCTCGTGCCGGGAGGGATTTGGAATTTGTTCGTGGCCGGGTCATCGGAGAGCCAGCAGCCCGAAAGGTCCACCGACTGGTTGCTGTGATTATACAGTTCGATGAAGCCGGCGACGCCCTGGTGCCAGTGGGCCAGGAACTCGTTGATCACGACCGCGCGCAAGGGGCCGGCCGGCGCGGGATCGACGGCGCCGGGTGATCCGCCGCTCACCGTGCAGACAGCCCAGGCGCGGGGATCGGCCTCGCCGTAAGACGGCCGCGCCAGCACCAGGGAATGGCCCGTCCCATCGGCGCCCACCGGCCATGGCGGTTTGTTCGAGTAAGGCACCTCGAGGTACACGGCGCCCCGGCGGCTTCGCAACTGGACCAGGCCCGTGTGCGGGAGATTCCCCGCATAGGGCCCGACGACGTTGGTGATTCCATAGACGGCCTGCAAATCCGCGGGGGCTTTGGCCACCACCAGGAACCCGCCCCCGGGCAGGACAGTACCCGAGGGAAAGGTGAACTGGATGTCGCCGTCGATCGCGTAGCCGCTCAGGTCCTCGAAAAAGGGATTGGCGTTAAACAGTTCGATGAACTCGAGGTTCCGTCCGTCCGCCCGCGCCGCCGGCTTATACATGATTTCCGAAATCGCCAAACCGGTCCGGCGGCTGGAGGGACCGAGCGACTCCGGCGGGACCGCTGAAGGGGAGGCCTGGCCGCCCGTCGCCTCGCCGAACTGGCGGAATTGCGCGGTCGTGGGTTGGTTGGTGTTGTGGCTGGTCACGACCACGCCGACCAGCACCGTGTTCGTGACCGGCAGGATCGTCGAGCCCAAGGACACCCAGTTTGCGCCGTCGAGGCTGGCGTAGCCGTTGAAGAGGTTCCCCGTCCGCTGGAGCCGCAACCAGGTGTTCGGATAATTGACCGGATAAGCGCCCGTGCTGATCGCGTAGCCACCCGTCGTCGCCCGCGACTCGAAGCCGCAGCCGGCCAGGTTCGGGGTGGCCAGGCTCGCCGCGAACGCGCTGTTGCCCGCCAGGGTCGCGCGCGCCATCAGGCCGGCCTTGGCCCACACGTCCGACCGGGCCAGCGACTGGACCCGCACGCGGAGATCAAAATCACCCGTGCGCGAGGCATAAGTGAAGGCAGCCTGGTCGCCTGCCCCGCCCAGGTCGCTCCCCAGCGCGGTGACCTCCAGGTCGGAGGTCAGATTGGTCAATCCCAGGATTTGGGCGCGCGCGCTGATCGACGGCAGGAGCAGGGCGGCCAGCAGCAGCCAAGGAATATCGACGCTTCGCGATTTCACCAGCAAATCGGGTATTGGGATCGTGCCCGTTCATAGCACAAATATCGCCCGGGCGCACGCTGAATCGCTCGGGAAGCGCGCCACGCACGGCACGGGTCGATCCCCTGGTTTGGCGTCGCGCGCGTGCGGCAGCGGTTCACGCGCGTCCCCTGGTCAGCGGGCGCCGCTCTCGGCGGTGCCGGGTTGCGCGATTTCCGGATACAGTTTCTGGACGCAATCGGGACAGAGGCCGTGGGTGAATTTGGCGCTGGAGCGGCGCTGGATGAAGGACTCGAGTTGGTTCCAGTAGCCGCGATCGTCCCGGATGCGTTTGCAGGAGGCGCAAATCGGCAACAACCCGCTCAACAGGTTGACGTTGCCCAGCGCGTCCTGGAGTTCCTGGATGAGGCGCTCGCGCTCCTGTTCGGCCTGGCGGCGTTCGGTCATGTCGCGCAGCATCGCCAGTCGGCCGACAAACCGGTTGCGCCGGTCGAACAGCGGCGAGACCCGCAGATCGAAAGCGCGGCCGTCATTGGCCTGGCCCAGGGCGATTTCGGTTTGCACCGCGCCGGTCTCCCGCAGGCGCCGGACGAGGTCCGGGCAGTCGCGCAAGGTTACCGCGGCCGTCTGTCCGATGGCCTGGCGGGCCGTGGTATGGAAGAGGCGCTGGGCCGCCGGGTTGCAGTCCACGATGCGATCCTGGGCATCCAAGACGAGCATCGCGTCGTTCATGTGCTCGATCACCGCGTCGCGGGCGACCGGGGTGATTTCGAGCAGCCGGAAGTGGAACAAGCCCCAGGCCAGGAGCAGGCCGCTCAAGGCGAAGCTAAAGGGTGTTGGGTCCAGCCAGGAGCGGGGAACCAAGCCCGCCAGATGGAGCAGGTTGGCCGCCCAGGGCGTCAGGCCGCCGAGCAGGACGAGCATGGTCTGCTGGCGGTAGAGGGGCGGGGAATGAACCAGCTTCAACAGCAACAAAACCAAACTCGCCAGGTTGCACACGTAGGCGAACCCCGCGAACACCCAGAACCAGGCGCCGTAGGACTCGCGCACCACGCCGTTGACCCAATCGCGCTTGAGGATCAGCTCATGGGTGGCCGGGATGAATACCAGGGCCAGCGTGATGGCGGGCACCAGGGCCAACCACGTGAGCACGGACCGCGTCAACCACGCCCCGCGGCCGGTGTAGGCCAACGCGAAGGCCAGCCAGGCGGGTGACAGAGCGACGACCCCGAGGAAGCCGATATTGACCCAGAATTGTTGGGCGGTGGGTCGGGCGCTGAGCAGGCCCATCAGCACGGAGAAAGTCCAGATCGCCACCGCCAGCA
>JAGWYX010000586.1 GCA_018969165.1 Verrucomicrobiota bacterium | reverse complement strand
ACGAATTTTCGCCCTTGGAAACTGTCACGGAAGAGCACTTCCACAAGCAATTTGGTCTGAATGTTCTCGGCCTGCTCCTGACGACGCAGGAAGCCGTCAAGCATTTTGGTCCCGCCGGCGGCAGCATCGTCAACATCAGTTCCAGCGCCAGCACCTTGACGCCACCCAGCGCTTCCGTCTATAGCGCGACCAAGGCCGCGGTCGACGCGATCACGCGGAGCCTGGCCAAGGAACTCGGCTCGCGGCAAATCCGTGTCAACGCCATCAATCCCGGTATGGTCGAGACGGAAGGAGTGCAGGCCGCCGGCTTGCACGAAAGTGCTTTTCGGAAAGACCTCGAATCGCGGACTCCGCTGGGCCGCATTGGCCAGGTGCAAGACATCGCGCCGACGGCCGTTTTCCTCGCCTCATCCGACTCGGCGTGGATCACGGGAGAAAGCTTCCTGGTCGCGGGCGGTTTGCGCTGACCGTTGCCGACCCATTTCAAATGAAACCAGACTGGCGGGCTCGGACATCGGCGTCGCTTCGGCGCTGACCGTGCTCCGCCAGACTGAACGGCTCGAGCTCCGCGTCGCGCCGCCGGAATTGCTGCCGCTGGTCTCAAGGACGTGTTGGTTACGACGGGCTGTTGCCCGGCGACGCCTCCCTCGGCACCGGAGTGATCCGCCAGCGCGGGCCGGGTGTGAATCCGACCGGGCCGGGTTCCGGGCGCATGAGGCCGGTTAACCGGTAGGTGTTTTGCAGGTGCTTGTTCATGATCGCCTCGCCGGAGCCGACTTCGATCATCGTGGGGGTGCTCTGATCGGCTCCGTAGCCTCCCCTTGCCGCGGAGGTGATGTCCGGTATGTAGTTTGGCCACGTTCCCTGGTACCAGGAATATCCAAACAGGAAACCCGCCCCCCGAGTTCTCGGTAGATCCGCTCAATAGCCAGTGCGTTCTTCCCCAGCAGCGGGTCGATGCTACCGCAAACCAGCAACAACGGCACATCATTCGACGCCAGGCCGAGGAGCCCGCGGAAAACTTCCGGGTTGCCCCCAGGATTGTCGGCGTAGATGCAAGAGACCTTGTCGGGGTGCGCCGTTGCCCAGGTAAACGCAAACTCTCCACCCCGCCTCATCCCGACGAAAGCGGGTTTCCTGGACAAACCGTGCGCTTCGGTCAAGAAGGTGTACCAAGCGTCCCATTGTCTGCCCGGCCGGAGTGTGGCGCTGGACTCGATGTAGGCCACATGAAAACCGCGCTTGAGAAGTTCGACCTCACTCTGTGGCTGGTGGTCCCAATAGCATCCGCGCCAGGACCATGGCCGCCCCGGCGCCAGCTCCTTCGGAACCACGACGACGCACCGCCGCTTACCGGCCGTCGGGTGTTTGATCCCGTCTTTCTCGTCGTTCGAGACATGGGTGTGGCGAAGGGCGTGTCCGGATTATTCCGAGCCGGCATCCCGCGATTATCAGGACGTCTGCCGCAGCGTCGAGTGCGCTGGTGTGGAGAGGCGTCCGGCCTGCGGCTGGAGGGTAACGTTCAATCCGCCGCCACTGAGGGCGGTCGAATCGGCGAGATTCACCACGGAGGACACTGAGAACACGGAGGAAACCGAGAAGAAGGGATTCCGGAGAAGTCTGCGGTTGGGACGGGCACGGAGCCTTTTGGAGCAGCCGGTTTTGCCGTTCGCATCAAAAGTCTTTGCGTCAGGGTAACGTTTCGGTGGATCGGGCTGCCCCGGGCGCGCGCCGCAATCCCATCGCCTTGATGCGTGAAAGCAGCGTGGTCGGTTTGACTCCGAGCAACTCCGCGGCGCCGTTGACGCCTTTGATCCGCCAACCGGTCCGCTCAAGGATCACCAGGAGATTCTCGCGTTCCCGCCGGCGCAGTTCGGCGTCGGTGAAGAACTCCCGGCGCTCTTCCCGGGATCCGCCGGTCAGCTCTCCGCCGGTCGCCGGCGGCGCTTGACCGGTCGGCAGGTCGAAATCCAACGCCCCACCGCGTGCCAGGATCACCGCGCGTTCAATCACGTTGCGCAGCTCACGGATGTTCCCCGGCCAGTCGTAGCCTTCGAGCCGGAGGGCGCCCGCGCGGGTCAAGCGCGGCTCCGGACAAGCCAATTCCTTGGCCGAAAGCTTGACGAAATGCTGCGCCAGCACCGAAATGTCCTCCCTTCGCTCGCGCAAGGGCGGCACCTGGATCGGGAACACGCTCAGGCGATAATACAGGTCTTCCCGAAACCGGCCCGCGGCCACTTCCTCCTTCAGGCCGCGATTGGTGGCGGCCACGATCCGGACATCGGCGCGCCGGGTCCGGTCTTCCCCCACGCGCTCATAACACTTGTCCTGGAGCGCCCGCAGCAACTTGCTCTGCAAATCCAACGGCACCTCGCCGATCTCATCGAGGAACAGCGTGCCGCCCTCGGCCGCCTCGAACCGGCCGGCGCGCTCCTTGACCGCTCCGGTAAAGGCGCCCTTGGCATGCCCGAAGAATTCGCTCTCATACAACTCCCGCGAAATCGACGCGCAGTTGACCCGGACCAACGGCCGGTCCCGGCGCCGGCTGCGGCGGTGGATCTCATGCGCGACCAGCTCTTTGCCCGTACCCGTCTCGCCTAAAATGAGAACCGACGCGTCCGTCGGCGCCACGAGGTCGAGCTGGCTGACAATGTGCCGCAACGCCGCGCTCCGGCCGACGAGCTGCCCGAAGGCCTTCGCCTCGACGATCTCCTCTTCCAGGTAGGCATTGTGCTGTTCCAGTTGCGAGTGCAACCGCCGGATTTCCTCGAACGCCCGCGCGTTGGCAATGGCGCCGGCCACGTGGTCCGCGAAAATGCGCCCCCACACCTCCGCTTCGGGCGGAACATTCAGCCGGCGGAAAACCGCGATCACGCCCAGCACCTCCCCCTTGTAAATGATCGGCACCCCGTTGAAGCCGCGAACCCGTTCCGGCTCCAACCACTCGACGTGAGCCAGTTCTCCTGGATTCTTATCGAGGTCCCGCAAGACGGTCTGTTGCCCGGTGGCACCAATCTGTCCCACCGGCCCGATGCCGAGCGGGATGCGCGTAAAGTGATCCACCATCCGCTCGTATTCCGCCGCCGTCTCGGTGGGGGCGATCAGGTTGCTGCCACCCGCCACCGCATGAAGACAGCGGCTCTGGTCGGGACACTCCGGCCTCCGCACGCACGTGGCGCAAAGATCGCCTCGGTCGATCAACCAGATCCGGACCCGCACGACTCCCGGCCGTTCCAGGATGCGCTCGACCACGGTCTTTAACAATTGTTCCAGCGAACGTTCCTGCGCGATTTCAAGCAGCAGTTGGATCGCGAAACTGGGGTCAAATCGGTCGGCGGACTCGGATGGCACGCCTTCCCTATAATCGCAGCCGCGCGACTTTTCAACTCAGGCTCGGTGCGAATTCTCGCACGTTCGAACTTTCGTCCGCCGCCGGCCGAGGCCCGGATTCATCGCAACTCTTTTGAGATCAATTAGTTCACCTGGAAGCCAATCGCCTGGCACGGAACTTGTCTCTCTTGTCCGGCAACAGTGAACGAAATCGAAATT